>JANMTN010000175.1:0-2881 GCA_031390685.1 Desulfobulbaceae bacterium | reverse complement strand
GCGATGAGTCGCCTCCAATTACTAATTCACTATTTGCTATTCTATCTTTAATTTCTGTATCAGAGAGAATGGTCATTAGGACCTCCCAAAATATATTTGGCAATATATGATTTCAAGAATTATGGCTCCTCGTTGTTGCTCTTTGCCCACATAACGCAGCTGTTGAGCCTCGAGCATCGCAGGCTGTAGGGCAAGCGGCTTTTATGCTTGTGCTACAGCTGAGAAGCGCAGTGGCTCGAACGCCTTGATAGGTGTAGCCTTAAGGCGGAACCTGTCAAGGTGTTCGAGTTTACTCAACAGCTGCGATAAGCTCGTCCGCGTCAGCGGGCGAGCTTATCAGTGTGTTAGACAGAATTCGCTAAAATTTATACTATGCGGAGTCTGTCTATTGATTTAACTTCTTTTTCTGTATATTGTTGCTTGTAGGGTAGTTGCACGCCCTCTATTTTGCCAACATATTCACATATCTTTTTGAGGATACTTGATGCAGCAGACAAAAGCAACAGCTCCAGCTAAAAATATTGAGATTTTCTGGGATAAGTATCTGGATATACTAAGCCAGCGAGGGATCAAGGAAAGCGCACAACGCTGGTATGTGAAGCGAGCGGAGGCGTTTATCAAAGGTGCCAAGGGGAAAAAGCTGCTGGATCATGCCGCCGCAGACATCAACCATTATCTGGAGGAGCAGGGGCGGAAAGATGGAATTCTGGACTGGCAGTTTTTGCAGATTGTTGATGCTATACAGATTTTGCTGCAAACAGCCAATGTTGCATGTATGTCTCAGGTGAACTGGGAGTACTGGCGTAATTCTGCCCATGGGCTAACGGATACTCATCCGACCATTGCCAGGGAAAGTGGATTTTTACCCAGCACCCAACCGATCGGACGAGCACCCTTGTTGGATGCGGTGCGAGCCAGACATGGCAAACTTCTGGATGAACTGGTTATGGTCATCCGGCAAAGGAACTATTCCATTCGTACCGAACAGGCTTATCTTGGCTGGGTCTGCCGGTTTCTGCTTTTTATCGGGGAACGGGAAGTGGCGGCCGTTGGTGAAACAGAAATTGCTTCTTTTTTGCAAGATCTGGTGGTGCGTGGTCAGGTGGCTGCCAGTACCCAGAGTCAGGCATTAAATGGTTTGGTTTTCTTTTTCACGCAGGTGGTCAAACGGGAGGTCGGGTTTCTTGGTGATTTTGTTCGAGCTAAAAGGCCGAGACGACTGCCGGTGGTTTTGAGCCGGGCAGAGACTGGTCGCCTGCTTCAGGAACTGCAAAAGATCAGTTCTCTTCACTATCTGATGGCTGCATTGCTTTACGGCACCGGAATGCGGCTCATGGAATGCGTTCGTCTGCGGGTGCAGGATGTGGATTTTGATCAGAATCTGATCATGGTTCGTGACGGTAAAGGGCAAAAGGATCGCGTGGTGCCGTTTCCTCAGAGCCTACGGCAGCCGTTGACTGGACATCTTGAAAAGATTCGTCGACTGCATCAAGAAGATCTGACCCAGGGCTTAGGTGAGGTGTTCCTTCCTGACGCCCTGGCCCGGAAATATCCCAATGCCCCCAGGGAATGGTCCTGGCAGTATGTCTTTGCCAGCGGCAGGCTGTCTCTGGATCCGCGCAGCGGCGAGACCAGGCGGCACCATATCCATGAGAATGGTCTGCAGAAGAGCATTAAAAAAGCGGCCCTGTCGGCCTCAATTAGCAAGCGGGTCAACTGTCACGCCCTGCGCCATAGCTTTGCCACCCATCTGCTGGAAAGCGGCCATGACATCCGTACCATCCAGGAACTCCTCGGCCACGCCGATGTCTCCACGACCATGATTTATACCCATGTGCTGAATCGCGGCGGTCATGGGGTGATCAGTCCCCTGGACAGCCTTTAGGGTACCTTGAAAAATTGTCTTTTTGCCCAATTCCTGCGTTGTTATAAAAAATTTATCCTCGGAATATTAACTATATACCTGCGGTAAATTTTTTCTCACGCCTTGATCTTGAACAAAAATCCTGATTTTTCAAGATACCCTTTAACTATCTTTGCAGGAATTCGGTTCCTTTTCAAGCAGGGCCATGGTCTCGGTCTGACGGCAGTGGCGGGAGATAGAAAAAAATAAAGCCCTCCAGCCTGTGACGGTGATGGAGGGCTCATGAATTGATGCTATTGTCCGGGCGGTAAAATCAGGATCGCAGAAAACGAAGCGCCTTTTCATAGTCTGGCTCCTGGGCGATTTCCGGAACCTGCTCGGTATAAACAATCTTGCCGGCCGGGTCGATCACGATAATGGCCCGGGAAAGCAGACCTGACAGGGGCGGGCTGGTAACCGTCACGCCGTAGTCCTTGCCGAAATCAGGTGAGCGGAAGCTGGACAGCGGGATAACATTCTTGAGTCCCTCGCCTTCACAGAACCGCTGGTGGGCAAAAGGGAGATCAGCAGAGACACAGAGCACGACAGTGTTTTCCAGCTCGCCCGCTTCTTTGTTGAACCGTCTGACCGATGTCGCACAGACCGGCGTATCAATGCTGACAAAGATATTGAGGACAACGGTTTTTCCGGCATAATCCTTGAGGCCGCTGTCAGAAAGATCTGTTTTCGTCAGGGTAAAGGCGGGGGCCTGGGTCTTGACTGCGGGCAGGTTGCCTACGGTATGAATCGGGTTGCCGTGCAAAGATATTTGAGCCATGGTGATTCTCCTTTGTGGATATGGATGAATTGGCGATTGTTACTCTTTCAAAAGGCTATTACAGAGATCCTCTGATTTTTAGATTATACAGCTTTGCTGTGTTGTTTACCAGAAAAGGGCAGCGATAATTCTCCGCCGCAATTTACTGGAGGGCCGATTGAAATTCCTCGTACACCGTCTCGATGGGGATGGCAAACCCG
>JANMTN010000161.1:0-3003 GCA_031390685.1 Desulfobulbaceae bacterium | reverse complement strand
GAAGAAAACCGGAGAGATCATAGACATCAACACCATCAAGATTATGAGGGAGAAAACGGCTGCTGACCGGGTAGAGAGTTTTCAGAAGTTGCGCAGTTGGTGAGATCACGGGCATAAAAATTCCTTCCTGATTAGCGTTAGCGCCCATCAAGTAAAAGATAGAGGGTCGATAACCGATAACCCGGCGTTCATTCTGGTCGCAAAAGAGTGGTGGCCTTATGGACAGGTATTCGAGCATGAACCTGTAAATAATTTTGTGTAAATGGCTTTGGTTTTTCTGTTTTTCAATAAACTGGCATTCTGTCGTCAAACAAGATGGAAAAACGGTTCAAGGCAGCTTTCCAGTCCCTGATCGGCATAGTCCATTTCTTGGCAATATTGTTGAGGGCCAGATACAGCAGTTTGAGCATTGACTCGTCGTTTGGAAATGACCCCCTGTTCTTAGTCACTTTACGGAGTGACATATTTAACGATTCTATTGCATTAGTGGTATAAATGACTTTGCGTATCTCTGGCGGATAGGCAAAAAATGGGGTTACCCGTTCCCAGCTTCTTCGCCAGGATTGGCCGATGGACGGATGTGTTTTGTCCCATTTTTCTTCGAAATCCGTAAGGCATATTTCAGCCTGTTCGACCGTCGGAGCCTGGTAGATGGTCTTGAGATCCGCAGCTACCTCTTTGCGCTGTTTCCATGAGACATACTTCAAAGAATTACGCACCATGTGCACGATACAGAGCTGAACCTGGGTATGGGGATAGACCGTCTCAATGGCCTCAGGAAAACCCTTCAGGCCGTCGACGCAAGCAATGAAGATATCCTGGACGCCACGGTTTCTCACCTCGGTCACGACCTGTAGCCAGAACTTGGCGCCCTCGGTTTCGGCAACCCACATCCCCAGTACCTCCTTGACACCATCCATGGTGATGCCGATAGCCAGATAGACTGCCTTATTCAAAACGTGCCCATTTGCCCGACACTTAACCCGGATAGCGTCCATGTAGACAATAGGATACACGGCATCCAGAGGGCGATTCTGCCAGATTTTGACCTCGTCATTCACGGCATCGGTGACTGTTGAAATCAGGGTGGGAGAAACCGCAACACCATAGATTTCCTCCAGGTGCCCCTGAATCTCCCTGGTGGTCATTCCTCGGGCATAGAGTGAGATTATTTTGTCATCAAAACCGGTAAATCTGGTTTGTCCTTTGGCGATGAGGATTGGTTCAAAACTGCTGTCTCGGTCACGAGGGACCTCAATCGGCATATTACCGAAATCCCCCTTGAGGGTTTTGCCAGTCTTACCATTACGGGCATTGCCACCTTTAGGGGCTATGGTTCCGTGTTTTTGGTGCCCCAGGTGGACAGTCATTTCTGCCTGAAGAGCACGCTCTAAAATAGCCTTGGTGAGTTGCTTGAGCAGTCCGTTCTCACCTATCAGGTCTTCAGGTTTCTGGTAATTATAGTTGGCAAACAAATGATCGAGCAATTCTTTTTCAATGGCCATATAATCTCCTTGTTGAGGGTGAGGTCTTGAACTACCCCTGAATGGCCATTTACACAAACTATTTTACACACTCCTGGATGATGGAGTTATGGTCAAGTCTGGTGTTTGAGAGAATCATGCTCAAGCGACAGCCCTGTTGATTTCTCCTTCCTTTAAAGAGTCAATCCGTTCTCCATCCTTGAACTGTACTCCTCTTATAACTGTACTCCTCTTATTACCTCAGCCAGCAATTTGAATCCCCTCAACTTGCGCCATTTTTTCTGGGCACTCTGGCCGAGTTTGTAGATCATTGACAAGATCGTATGCCGGGCAACACATCCTCTTGTTTTTGCCGTTCTCAAACGTACCGTGGCAAAGGTTGATTCAATTGGATTTGAGGTGCGTATATGCTGCCAATGTATGGCGGGAAAATCATAAAAAGCCAGCATCTCATCTTTATCTTTTTCCAGACATTCCATGGCTTTTGGATATTTTGCCGAATACGTTGCAAGAGCAATGTCAAAGGCCTTGTAGGCATCTTTCTTGGTCGGCGCCATCCAGATTTCATGTAACGCCTGCTTGACCTTGGGCTGGACCGCCTTTGGGAGCTTATTGAGTACATTGGCGGTCTTATGAACCCAGCAACGTTGATGTACCGTCTTCGGAAACACTTTCCGCAACGCTTTCCAAAAGCCCAGAGCACCATCACCAACTGCCAGTTCAGGCGGATGCCTGAGGCCTTGTGCTTTTACTCGTAGCAGCAGTTCCGACCAGCTCTGTTCAGATTCCCGATAACCGTCCTCTATGGCAATAAATTCTTTCCGGCCCTGTTCAGTGACTCCGATAATGACAAGGATACACTGCTTGGCATGATCGCTTCGGATATTGAAGTAAACGCCGTCTGCCCAGATATAAACATACCGTTTATTTTCGAGGCTTCTGCTGTTCCAGGTTTCGTGTTCTTCCTCCCATGTTTTCTTGCAGCGACTGATTGTCGATGCTGACAGGCCTTTTGCTTCACTTCCAAGAAGAGCCTGCAATGCCTCCTGAAAATCTCCTGTGGATATCCCTTTGAGGTAGAGCCAGGGCAACATATCCTCAACGCTCTTGGTTTTTCTCAGGTAGGGCGGCACCAACATCGAGTTAAACTTGATTCCTTGACGGCTTTTGTCCCGAATCTTTGGAATCCTGATTTTAACCGGCCCGATTCCCGTCTGAATCTCACGTTCGGGTAAATATCCATTGCGCACGACCTGTTGGTGTCCTTGCCCGTTTCTGAGTGCAGTATACTGACCAAGAAGCACCTGTAATTCAGCCTCAACAGCATCTGTTATCAATCGCTGGGCGCCAGTACGCAGCAACTCTGTCAACGGATCTCCTGAAATCTCTCCTGGCTTTTTAAAGACAATGACTTTATTCTTGCTCATGACGTATCCTTTTTTGTTGGGATTTAGTTTTGGCGAACTGATTCCAACAGGATACGTCATTTATTTTTTCATGGCCCCTTCAAACACCACTT
>JANMTN010000141.1:0-3118 GCA_031390685.1 Desulfobulbaceae bacterium | reverse complement strand
TATTGGGTTGCGGGCGTTTTTGCCCGCGTTAGTTGCATTGTACAGTGCCATTTTCGTAAAATTGTGTGCAATATAATGATGAGCCGTTTGGGGTATGCACATACCATGATTTTGGAAAATGATCGGTTTTGTAAATTGGCTGAGACAGAGTATTTGCTCGATTAACTTCTTCTCGGATGATCTGGCGTTGACGTTGTTCGGCATTTTGCTGCTCAAGCCCTTGTGAAACACCGCCCGCTATGGCACCTAACAGAATCAGGGCATTATTTGCTGCGGGTGCATCTATAGTTGCTTGTGGGGATTTTTTACTGGTTTCATATTTACTATGTGCATACGAGTCCGCAAAAGTGCGGTCTGTTTCCAGTCCTGGTTCATCAACAGGTCTGTCAATAGTGACAGTGAAATGTTCTCCCGGATTTCCACATAATTTTATTGGATCTGGTGTTCTGGCCGTAGCACCGGAAGGCCATGTTGCTTCAAGTGCTTTTATAAGGTAACAACCCGATGTGTCTTTTGGGAAGGATGCATCAATGTTATAGATAAAAATGGTGTTAGGTGTCCGTTCTGGTGAAAGTTTTCCAGTAGCGACTTCTGTAATGAAGGCACCGGGTGGTTGAGAAATAACATTGACAGTTGTTTGGCGAGCAACACAACTTGACAAGAGAATAACATATATTATAGCAGATAATGTCTTCATAAGAGTCTTTTTCGATAAAAATTCTGGGTCAGGTTTTGAGTTATTTCTTTACGATAATTATGCCGTTCCTGACTCGCGTGGCACTCAGAGTCTTGCTTCCAGTTCGCTTGCCTGGGCGTTTATAGCCCGGTGTCATCTGTCCGGGAAAGCCCGTCGGCCATTTCCCGCATCAGTCTCAGGTTGATCTCCGCCTCGCCGGGGTCAAGGGTGTGGATGGCAAAGCCGGCGTGGATGATGAGATAGTCGCCAATTGCTGGCCAGCGGTCAACGATATCGAGCCGGGTCTCCCGGCGGATGCCATCGGCGTCGACCACGGCGACCTGTTCCGTGAGAAAATCATCGGCGTCACCTCTGATTTCAATGACCTGCATGGGTATTGCCAGACACATACCGTAATCCTCCAATAACTGCCTGTCCCAGGGAAATTCCCCCGTCGTTCACCGGAACTTCCTGGCCGGTGAAGACCTGAAAACCGTCCTGTTCCAGGGCCTGAAAAAGACCTTCCATGATAATTCTGTTCTGCAGGCAGCCACCGGAGAGCACAACAGTACGGATCCCGCTGGTGGCGGCAATTTTTCTAATTGTGACCACAAGGCTGCTGATCAGCCAGGAGTGAAAGCCCATGGCCAGCTCGGGAATTGATTTCCCGGCTTCCAGATCACGGAGCATTCTCCGGATGAACGGGCTGCTGTCCATGATGAAGAGTCCGTTCTCTGCCACTGGTTCCTCTGCTCTTTGTTCTCGCTCTTCTGGCCTCTGCCATTGCCGGGCAATGGCCTCCACTTCCATGGCGGCCTGACCCTCAAAATCGGAGTCAAGGCGGATGCCAAGCAGGGCGGCCACAGCATCAAACAAACGCCCGCAACTTGAGGTGAGCGGGCTGTTGAATCCGCTCTGCATCATGGTGAGGACGGCTGTCCTTTTTTCTTCTGCGATACCAAGAAGTGCGGCCGGCAGGCGGGATGGCTGCAGCCCGGCTTCGCCAAAGGTGTGATACAGGGCCGCAAGTCCCATGCGCCATGGTTGCTCGGCAGCGGCATCCCCACCCGGCAGGGGTAAGGGTGCCAGACAGCCGCGCCGGGCAAAATCGGTGCGCGTCACCTCCAGGATCTCTCCGCCCCAGATGGTGCCATCGGAGCCCAGTCCTGTGCCGTCAAGGATAATGGCCAGGACCTTATCCTGCAAGTCATGTTCGGCCATCACGGTCACGGCATGGGCATGGTGATGCTGGACCAGGAGCCGCGGTAGACCCAGTTCCCGTTCCAGCTCCTGCCCATGACGGCTGCTCAGATAATCAGGGTGGAGGTCGCAGACAACCATTTGCGGTCGAATCTTCAATATCTCTTGAAGATGATAAATGCTTTCTTTAAAAAAATCCAGTGATTCCAGATTGGCAAGATCGCCAATATGCTGGCTGATAAAGGCCATATCGTCCCGCACCAGACAGAAGGTGTTCTTCAGGCCGCTGCCGCAGGCAAGCAGAGGCGGCAGGGCTTGAGGGAGAGGGATGGGGGCTGGCACATAGCCCCGGGCGCGGCGCAGCAGTCTGGGGCGGCCCTGCATGATGCGGATAACGGAGTCGTCAATCCGGGTCACAATCTCACGGTTGTGCAGGAGGAAAAAATCGGTGATATCGCCAAGGCGGGATAGTGCCTCGGCATTGCCGGTGCACAGAGGCTCACCGTTGCGGTTGCCGCTGGTCATGACCAGGGCCTGCGGGCAGCCAGGAGTAGCAAACAGCAGGTGGTGCAGCGGGGTGTACGGCAGCATGATCGCGATCTCTCCCATCCCCGGCGCCAGATTGGCGGCAAGAGAAGCCGTCTCTTTTTTGGGCAGAAGGACAATGGGGTTGGCCGGGCTGGTAAGGGTCTCGCTGGCCACAGGAGAAAGGTGACAGATCCTGCCTGCGGCCTCAAGGTCTGCCACCATGATGGCCAGGGGTTTACTCCGGCGTTGTTTTCTCTTTCGGAGTAGTGCCACTGCTGATTCGGAGCCGGCATCAACCACCAGGTGAAAACCACCCATTCCGCGGATGGCGACAATATGGCCATCGTTAAGGGCCTGGATAGTTTCAGTTATGGGGTCATGGCAGGGAAGCTGTTCACCACTGGCTGTGTGCCAACTGATCTGCGGTCCGCATTGGGGACAGGCATTGGGCTGGGCATGAAAACGCCGGTTGTCAGGATCGTCATATTCATCCTGACATGATCCGCACATGGGAAAGCAGTGCATCGAGGTACAGGGGCGATCATAGGGGATGGAGCTGACGATGGTAAAACGGGGGCCGCAGTTGGTGCAGTTGATAAAGGGGTAGCGATAGCGCCGGTCTGCCGGATCAAGGAGCTCCTGCAGACAATCGTCACAGAGGGCGATGTCAGCCGGGATCATTGTCTGGGTGGCGTGCTCGCTGCTGCTTTTAAG
>JANMTN010000089.1:0-3970 GCA_031390685.1 Desulfobulbaceae bacterium | reverse complement strand
AGCAGGAGTCCACCGCCGATATGGCCACTGGAACCGGTGGCGGGAATAGTGAAATTGATCATCTGGGCGGCAAAGATAAAGGCGCCCAGCACCCCCATCAGTGGAATCTTACGATCATCCAGATCCTTTTTGATCTTGGTGGAACAATAAGCAATCGTCCCCGCTGTCACACCCCATATTGTTATTCCCACCGCCGGCGATAAAAGAGCGTCAGCCATATGCATTGGAGGTGCCTCCTGAATTGTGCATTACAAGTATTACAAATAAAAATAACGTCATACTTCCTGAGTACGTTATTTGAATTTGGGTGTCAAGAAAATAGAGGGAGGTGGCAATCGGGATATGGTGTTAACGAGGTGGATCGGTAAGTCTGAGGATCACGGCATTGGCGATGATGAGACCGAAGATGCCGGTCAGGGTGGGCAGACTGCCCAGGCTGCGCCGCTGCCGTCCGCGGCCGGCAAAGGGCGCGTCCATGTCCGGCGGTAGTTCTTCCGGTTCTTGGTAATGGTAGGTGACGGTTTCCGTGGAAAAGACGCAGGAGATACCCCGTTCTATCCCGCCGCGCCGGAGCCGCTGGCGCAGACGTTTGGCCAGGGGGCAGTTTTTGGTGTCCATGAGATCGGCAATGCGGATCAGGGTAGGATCAGAGCGCAGGGCCGCCCCCATTGACGAGATGATGGGAATGCGGCGCGTGTGGGCCGCGGTCAGCAGTTGCACCTTGGGGTTCATGGAGTCGATGGCATCGATCAGAATGTTGGGGGCAGGGGTCAGGATCTGCTCCAGGGTTTCATCGCCGACAAAGAGTTGCAGGGCTTCCACCTGGCACCGGGGATTGATAGACGCAATCCGCTCTTTGGCCACTTCAACCTTGGGGCGGCCCAGGGTGGTGTCGAGGGCCATGATCTGGCGGTTGATGTTCGATGGATGGATAGTATCAAAGTCAACCAGGCGCAGCCGGCCGATCCCGGCCCTGGCCAACCCTTCGGTGACATGACCGCCCACCGCGCCGATCCCGACAATGGTGATGAAACTTTGCTGCAGTATCTGGAATCGTTCCTCACCGAGGAAGGATTGTATTCGTGAAAATCTCTCCATTTTTCCATATCTCCTGGCGGAATTCGTCGAGGGCCATGCCTCGCATCGTGGCTGCCGATTTGTAAAGCCGGGTGATGGCGGCAGGTTCATCGCCAACCATTTTTGGCTCATTCTGGTCATCAGGGCCAGGGGACGGTTGTCTGTCGGGCCGGGCTGGCGCGTCTGTCTCCAGGAGCAGATTGGCAAGCGGGGTTGCCAGAAAGCAGGGGTGGACCTTGTTGCCGGTGGCCAGTCTGCTGGAAAAGGAGATGAAACAACCAATCCTGAGCAGTCGTTGCAGCGTTTCGCGCGAGCCGGCAAAGGAATGGATCATGATCGGCGGCAGCGGGTCTGCAAATTGTTCCAGCATCTCCAGGAGGTTGCCCCAGGCCTTGACACAGTGGATGACCAGAGGCCGTTTCAGCTCCGAGGCCATCTTGAGCTGGGTCAGAAAAATTTGTTGTTGCCTTCCAAAATCCGCCCGGCAGCATTTATCCAGCCCGGTCTCGCCAATACCTGCCGGAATCTGTTGCAGCAGGGACATGAGCCTGGCTTCCCATCCTGCGAGGGCGGTTTCCGCAAACCAGGGATGGATGCCGAGGAAAGGGATGACCTCGTGTGCGCCTGCTGCCAGATCGACCACCGCCTGCCAGTCCTCTTCGCGGGTGGCGTTGCAGAACATCCTGACCACACCGGCGTTTCTGGCCCGCTCCATAATACCATCAATGACCGGGGCCAGGTGTTTCTTCTGCAGGTGAAGGTGGCTGTCAAGATATCTGGCTGGCACCGCTATCATTCATGGTCACGAAGGAAGCAGCGCAACGAAGTATCTGGGCCTTTTTCCTGAGTCATCGTCATTCATTCCAGGAGAAGATTTTGGCGGCGATGGTCAGGCAGATGAGGGTGGTGGCGATGAGTATCAGGCATTCGCTCTGGACATCGACGAGCGTGGCCCCGTCATTCATGATCTTGCGGGCCCCGGTCAGCAGGTGGGTCAGGGGGAAGATCTTGGCTATGGCCTGAATCCAGGCGGGAGAGCCTTCGAGGGAAAACCAGACCTCGGAGAGAAACATCATGGGCCAGGAGATGAAGTTGAGGATGCCGCTGGTGAACTCTTCGCTGGTACCGCGGGCGGCCAGGACCAAGCCCATGGAGCAGAGACTGAGTCCTCCCAGGAAAAAGATCAGGGCCAGGGCGCCATAGCTGCCGTGGACCTGGAAGTGGAAGATCAGGTCGGAGCCAATCCAGACCACAATAATGGTGAACATGATGAGAAAGATGCGGGAGAGCATCTGGGCACTCAGGTATTCCAGGGGGGTGAGGGGTGTGGCCTTGAGTCGTTTCAGGGCCCCGTTTTTGCGATATTGCACCACCACGTACCCGACCCCCCAGAGGGCGGAAAACATCATGTTCATACCGAGAATTCCGGGGAAGAGCCAATCGATGTAGCGGATTTGCACCCCTTTGATAACCTGTTTATCAGCCAGATCCCGGCTGTTGTCCAGAAAAGAGGCGAGGAAGACCTGCTCCGCAATATAGCCTTGAGGGGAAGAATCATTGATCCAGTAGCGGTGTTTCGGGGAGTGGATGTCGAGCAGCAGGTCAATCTTGTGGTGCTGCAGTTTCTCTTCGCCCTCTGCCTGACTGGCGAAATTGATGAACTGGAGGTATTTTCCCTGTTGAAAAGAGAGGGGTACCGTGCTTCCCATGAAATCAATCTGGGCCTTGGCCGACCAGACGCCGATCTTGAACTGTTGATGCTCCTTGCCCCCAAAGACGAGGCCAAATCCGACAATAATAAGGAAGGGAAAGGCAAAGTTCCAGCCAAAGGCGGCCCGGTCTCGGAAAAATTCGTGATTTCTGGCCGTAAACATGGCCCACATGCGTTTGAAGTTCATAATAAAAAGAGCGTGTAAATGTTTGAGGTATCTTTCATTCAGCTTTTTCCCCTGCGTTTCAATTACGCAGACCTTTGCCGGTCAGGCGCAAAAAAACATCTTCCAGGTTGGGTGAGTGAACAGCCATCTCGGTCAGGTCAATATCAAGACTCAGCAATTTGGTTAGGCCCTCCTGGACATGGGTGGTTTCAAGGAGAATGGTCTTGTCGCGCCGCTTCCAGGTAAAAGGCAGGGCATCCAGGCTCATTTTGAAGGCTGATTCGGGCAGGAGAATGGAGCTCCCCTGGCAATGGGTCTGGATCAGGCTGGCTGGGGTGTCCCAGGCAATGATGCTGCCCATATCCATGATCGCCACCTCGTCGCAGAGATATTCCGCTTCTTCCATGGAGTGGGTGGTCATGATAATGGTCTTCCCTTCTGCTTTTATGTTGCGGACAATATCCCACAGATTCCGGCGCGACTGCGGATCAAGGCCGGTTGAAGGTTCATCGAGGAAGACCAGACGCGGCTTGTTGATCAGGGCGAGGGCCAGCATCAGTCGTTGCAGCTGGCCGCCGGAGAGCTGGTTGTTCCGTCTTTTTAAAATGGGAGTCAGATCGCAGCGCTGGATCAGAATGCCCAGATCCTCAGGCTGCTGATACAGTTTGTGGAACGAGAGCAGGGTTTCTTCCACCGTCAGAAAATTGAGCAGTGAGGTGTGCTGGAACTGGATACCAATCTCCTCACGGAATGACGCGCCCCGTGGTTGCCCTTTGTACAGGACTTTTCCACTGCTGGCGGCAATAATATCCTCCACGATTTCCATGGTGGTGGTCTTGCCGGCGCCGTTTGGCCCCAGCAGGCCAAAGCAGATTCCCTCTTTGACGGTAAACGAGGCATCGGTTACCGCTGTATTCTCTCCGAAAACCTTTCTGAGATGTATGACTTCCACGATTGTCTTCATATATGCATATTTATCCCGGTTGATCAAAGTTTTCAAGAGATCATCCTGAAAG
>JANMTN010000048.1:0-20593 GCA_031390685.1 Desulfobulbaceae bacterium | reverse complement strand
AGGTCGATCTGCTGAACAAGGAAAAGCTGCTGGCCATGATCCAGGTCTATGCCGAACTCTTCCCCTTTCATGCGATCATCCCCATGTCGGCGCTCCATGGCGACGGCAATGAACGGCTGCTAGCCGAACTACTGCAGGTCTTGCCTATAGGGCCGCGTTATTACCCTGAGGATATCCCCACCGATGCCTCCGAGCGTTTTCTGGTGGCGGAGATCGTCCGGGAGAAGGTGTTCCTGCTTACCGGCGAGGAGATACCTTATTCAACGGCGGTGCTGATTGAATCGTTCAAGGAGGACCCGGCTAAAGGGCTGATCACGATCCATGCCGCCATCGTCCTGGAACGGGAGTCGCAGAAGGGGATTGTTATCGGCAAAGGCGGTCTGAAACTGAAGAGCATCGGTATTGCTGCCCGTAAGGATATCGAAAAACTGCTGGACCAGAAGGTGCTGCTCAAGCTCTGGGTCAAGGTGCGGAAGAACTGGTCGCGGGATGAGAAATTCTTGAAGGCATTGGGATTTTAGGTGCCGTTGCTCAAAGAGCAAGGTCTTTTTCTTGCTCTTTGAGCTTACGGCACCTTATGCCGCTTCGACAAAACAGCCAATCACTTCCGGCAGTTTTGTCGAGTGGCGTCCGGCAGATAGCAGGCAGTGAGCTACAAGCAAGGTCTTTTTCCTGCTCTTTGAGCTTACGGCACCTTATGCCGCTTCGACAAACAACGGATCGCCCATGAAGGGAGCAACTATGCTTGCGACCCTGCAAAGACTCGTAACTGCAGCACGTCTGTGGTTTTCCGGATTTGAGCGTTGGTACAATGAAGAGCATCACCACAATTCGTCACACCTGGTCAGCGGCATCGAGGAGAAGATGTTTTAATCCTCAAGAAGAGAATAGAGCTCTACAAAGCTGCTAAGACAAAACGACCTGAACGATGGGCAAGAAAATGCCGCAACTGGAACCAATTAACAACCGTCACCCTTAACTCTAAAAAATCTATTAAAGCTCAGATAGAACCGGGAAAAGAAAGCTGCATAATATAAAATTCCTTACAACCAGCTAATATTATTTTACATTTCTGCCTTATAAAATGTAAAATAATATTAGCTCAGCAAACGAGTGAAGCGGAATGTGGTAGTAAATGAGCTACCTTTGCAATGATGCAACAAAAGCGACATCTTTATTGATAACGACCGGTCCGCAGAGTCGGCAAGAGCAAGAAGATGTTGCTCTTGGCGGTAGTCATGCTCACGTCGTCAATGAAAAAAGCGGTATTAAGCGAGGCGTTTTCCGTTGCCGTGAAGCGCAGACGTACGGTTTGTCCTTTGTAGGCGGCAACACTGACTGGAAAGCTTTTGAGCACCCATTGATCAGTTGCATCCAAATTTGAAAGGGTTGTCAGTGTAGCCAGTTTGTTGATTCCGGTGGCGTCATAGAGATCAACCGTAAAGGTGTCATTTTTGAGGTTGGTGGTTGTTTCAAGGGTTGAAATGAAAGACCAGAATTCGACAGTGGCGGTCTGGGCGTTTGCTGGAATTATCATGCTCTGTTCAATGGCCTCGGTCGCCTGAGAACCGTAGTCGGCCAGATAAGCGCTGTAGATACCAAGATGGGGCCTAGTTTGAAAGACGAGATATGAAGTGCCGGCTGTTGAATATTGAGTCCAGGGTGTTGCTGTGCCCATCTCAAAACTGGGGTCCTGGAGGAGATTGTTGATGTGGGGGAGTAAATTAGCAAGGTAAACCCCTTGTGTGTTGGGGAATTTGGGATCCAGGGTGGTCTGATTGGACGAAAAAACAACAAAACGCCCAAGGTCGTCATTGGACAAGGCCAGAGAATAACCAGCTATCGAGCGATCGGCCACCAGGATGGTCTGGTTGGCAACAAGGTCGCGAACAAGGGGCTTGATCCAGGCAGTCGACGTCACAAGATTGGTCGCCTTGCTAAAAAAAGCAACGTGTTTGCCGTTGTGAGAAAGGGCAGGCCGCTCATAAGGCTCACCACTACTATCATTCCCCAATGCACCACTCGAACTGACACTGGCAAGGGCCAGGGCGCCGGTTTGCGTATCCTTGACATACACCTGATAGTAGCCGTTTCCCCCTTCTGGTGTAAGCGAAGGAGTTCCTGTGTCAAAACCTGTGACAAAGGCCACATATCGGCCGTTTCCGGAAATTCCAGGACTGTGGATGCCACTTATACTACCGAGTGGTGAGACCTGAAGCTCGCCGCTGCTTCCTGTGCTGACGCGAGACACGGATGCGGAGAGTTCATCCCAAAGATAAATGTCCCAGTTTGTGAGGCTGTCATTAAAGAGGTAAGACCAAAATACGATGCGCGAACCATCGTATGAAATATCCGGTTTATTACCAGAACCTAGGGAACTATCCGCTTTTACACTTACAAGGTCGATTGCCCCGGTATCAAGCTTCTTGCGTACCACCGCGCCAGAACTATTGCCGATGTTGGTGGCATATGTCATAAAGGCCACATAGCGGCCATTTCCAGAGATTCTGGAATCAGTGCTCTGTCCATTTCCCGGATTTCCCGATGCATTCGCGCTGACTAATCTGGTCTGTTGGGGATAGATGCAGCGATCACGCACAAAAATATTTTCATTACCTATTACACCGGCAACCAGATTGGTCGAATACGATTCGAACACAACCCTGCAACCGTCATTTGATATCGTGGGATAGTCGCTTGAGCTGTTACCGTATGCACCATTGTTGCTCATACTGATCAACTCAGTCGTGTGGAATGTCCGGTCGTACAGATAGATCTGATAACCGGGTGCATTGGGAGTGACCAGTGTGGATTCGCTAGAGACATAGACAACAAATCTCCCGTCCGGGGTGACTTGAGGTCTCTGTCCGTATCCTGTCTGGGTGCCATCGGTGCTTCGGGATATGAATTCGTATGTTGCCGCTGCTACGGCATTAACCGCAGATGCTGAAAGCAAAAGAAACACTACTGTTGGTAAAAGGTGTTTTAAGGATAAGCTGGTTTTCATCAAGGGGCTCCTTTCTCTTTGGGTATTTGTGAAAATCAGCACCTAAGCTGATTTTTATTTTGCTGAGAAACAGCAAAATAAAGTTGGGGGGCGACCGCCGAAGCGGTAAAATAATGATGTTAACAAATACTGCGAACCTCGGCATAAATACTATCTGTGAAACTCACTTGTCATCATTCTGGAATAACCCTGAATCCGTGACAGCAAGAAATATTTGCTTGAATCAAATTGTTACACCGTATGGCGAAGAAATGGGGGCGGAATTTTATTTTTTTTCTGATTATTCCCGCGACATGTTCAATGGTATAATGAAGTGGACCCCTGAGTCAAGACAAAAATCCACTGAGTTTAAGCTGCACATTCTACTTCAATTGCAGCTGGACGGCGCTGCCCCAGTTTAGCCTTTGCTGTCACTTCTGATTTTGACTCCGCGGTAGAGGAAACCCCCTGTGGAGCGCAGCGGAACAGGAAGAGCGGGCTTCGGTCTTGCCAGCGTTGATATCCAAAGCGGCGTGGCATTGTTGACATTCTGCTTCCGCCGGGCTGTCGGCGGTCTCCTGAAAAGTCCTGCGGATGAAGGCTCCGGCGTGGGTGGTGCCTTGCCATTCCTGATATTGCTCCACATGGCAGGAGCCGTTGGCTTGCCTGTGACCCGTCATGATCATCCGGATTGATCCGGGTCAGGTGGCTGAATGAGGTGCGGCCGGCTATGAACAGCGTTCCGAGAAGAGGAGAACGATGATTGGGGTTTGCTCAAGGGCAGGAGGGGTTATGATGCATGGTGAAGGATTGGCTGTGTCCCTTGCATGAAGAATGGACGTTGAGAGTGAAGTGTCTTGGCTGAGAACCGTAACGAAATAACAGTATGTGTCTTTCTGGCTTTTGTAATAATGGCCATGCATACCCCGCAGTAAATGCCTTCGGGTATGAAGAACGACCGATTTCTTATGTCATCGGCGTTCCCATGTTACGGTTTTTTTTGAACAATGGTTCAGGAGAGTTGACAAGAGTGTCCTGATATTATCTACCGCCAAGGTCCGTTTCATTGAAGAACAAGACCATCATTTCATTCCTTTGCCGGGTCTGGTTCTTGAACAGGATTTTTTTTGTATTCAGCCGTGGAGTAAATTTTCAGGCTTTTTAAGATGTTCAGGGCTGAGCGGAGCTGATTGTCTTTATCCAGCTGGATCTCGGCATTGTCAGAAGAATCAGGGAATTCGGGACTTTTTGCTGGTTTTTCAGTTTTGTCCGGCTCATTCTGGAGCACAGGGGTCTGTTCTTGTTCTGTTTTTGGCGCTGGCGGCTGATTTGATTCTTGAACCTGGTCCGGGTTGAGGATATGGTTTTTCAGGTCAGCCTCTTTGATAGTGATTGCTGGACTGCTCTTCTTTGTTTTGTCCTCGCTGTCGACAAAGGGAACTTCCACATCCGGCGTGATGCCGGTGGCCTGAATGGAGCGGCCATTAGGGGTATAGTAACGGGCGGTGGTCATGCGCAGGCCCGCGCCTTCCGGCAGAGGCAGGATGGTCTGTACCGAGCCTTTGCCAAAGGTCTTGGCGCCGACAATGATGCCTCGCTTGTGATCCTGAATGGCGCCGGTCACGATTTCGGAGGCGCTGGCCGAACCTTCGTTGACCAGGACGACCAGGGGAAAAAGATTTTTGCCACCATTGCTGTGGGCCTGGAAGGTCATATTCTGTTCCATGATCCTTCCTTTGGTATAGACCACCAGCCCGCCATCGAGGAATATATCCGTGACCGAGACGGCCTGATCGAGCAAGCCGCCAGGGTTGTTGCGCAGGTCCAGAATCAGCCCGTTGATGGGGTGTTGCCCCTGAAGTTTCTGCAATGCATCCTTGACGTCTTTCGTGGTCTGACTCTGGAAGCTGGTAATGCGGATATAGGCTAGTCCTGGCTCCAGAAAAGAGTGCCTGACACTGTGCAAGGGAATATCTTCACGGGTAAGGGTGAAATCTTTCAGTTCTTCCCAGCCTTCGCGGTGAATGGCAAGGATGACTTTTGTCCCGGTAAGCCCTCGCAGTTTTTTGATGGCCTCCATGGAATTCATATTCTGGGTGGGCTCACCATCGATCTTGATGATCATGTCTTTTGCCTTCAGTCCGGCCCGCTCTGCCGGTGTTTCGGCAATGGGAGAAACCACGGTGAGAATCCCCTCCTCAATGGTGATTTCGATACCGATACCACTGAAGCTTCCCTCTGTCTCTTCCTGTAACTCCTTGAAATCTTCAGGCTTGAGATAGGATGAATGGGGATCAAGGGAAAGCAGCATGCCACTGATGGCCCCTTCCATCACCTTCTTGCTATTAATGTCATCCACATAGTTTTCTTGCAGGATGCTCAAGACGTTGGCAAAGGTTTCAAGCTGCTGATAGGTGGTGTTGCGTTCATTCTGTGAAATCTCGGCGCAGAGCTGAATGGGGAGGCAGAAGGTGAGAAAGGTCAGGGTTCCATAGCGGAGCAGAGAACTGGTTGGTCGATACATGTTTATTTTACAAATTAAATTTAAGATTTTCTAATGGGAACTTTTTTGTTTCAAGGCATCTGCATATTTACATTGTAAAAATAATAATCATCTAAATGTCTTATGTCAGGGGCTGGAAATTTTATTCTTGTCCAGCCAGAGTAGCGGGTCTAATGTTTTCGTGTCATGGCGGATTTCAAAATACAATCCTTCTTCCACCAGAGTGGCGGTCTCACCCATGACGGCAATGTCCTCTCCCGTCATAACGATGTCCCCCTCTTTTTTCAAAAGCGTTTCTGCCCTGGAGATAACGGAGTAATATTGGAAACCATGGTTGATGATGATGGTGTTGCCGTAGCCTCGCAGGTACCCGGCGTAGTGGATGGTACCATCAAATATCGCCTTGACATTGGTGCCATCAGGGGCCTCTATGGCAATACCGGTAGAGATGCTTTCAACTCCCATCCTGTTTTTTTTTGGTTGTCCGTAAAGGGAGAGGATTTTTCCGTTGACCGGGGCGGGCAGTGTCCCTTTACTCATGAGAAATCCCTGGCTGAGGAGTTCCCTTTTTTGTTTCATGGTTGCAATCTGGGCCGATAAGTTGTCGGCCGCCTTCTTGATCTCTTGTGTCGCCTGTTCATGGAGTTTGATCTGAGTGCGGATCTGGGCCAGCAGTTCATTTTTTTCTTGTATGGCCTGCTCGATATCTTCTTTTTCCTGGCTGGTCTGTTGCATAAAGGTGTCGAGCAGCATTTTCTCCAGGGTCTGGGCCTTTTTTGTCAGTTCCAATTCTTCGAGGGTTTGCCGGTATTGCCGCAGGATGTTCTGGTCATACTGGATCAACGTGTTGAAAGAATCTTGGATACTGAGCATTTTCGGCAGGGTCTCAGCGGAAAAGGCAACATTGATTATCCCGATTCTGCCTGTCATGTAGTAGGCCATGATCCTTTTTTGCAGGTGCGTCTGGGCCTTTTGTTTGTCAATCTGGATGGCGCTGATTTCCTCTTCCTTGGTGGTGATCAGCTCCTGTTGGCTGGCTATGGAGTCCTCCAGCGTGCGCAGTTTTGCAAGTTTTTCGTGGAGACGCACATCAATGACCTCAAGTTCGGCCAGCAGGTCTCTTTCTTGAACTATGGTCTCCATGGCTTGTTCCTGCTGGAGTTTCAGGCCTTGCTGCAATTGATTGATGGTTATACTCTGGCTTTCGATCTTGTGTTCAATAGATTGTTTTTCGGCCTTCCAGTCTCTGGCATTGGCTCCCTGCACCGGGAGTAACCCCAGAAGCATAAGGCTGAAGACGGAGGAATAAGAAAACGATCTGATCCTTTGTCGGAACGCCTTGTTGACGGGAAGGCGGGTGTTGACAACTTGTGTTGTTTCCATCTTGACTGAGAAAGGGGGTCAGATGCGCAGGAATTTCTGCATGGAAGTGTAGCTGCCTGCGGTGCAGAGGATAATGGATAAAAGAATAATGGTAACGATGATCCCTGGTGGAAAAAAAGTAAAGATGAAGAGGTCAAGAAAGCCTGCTCCTGAGAAATGGCGCGTTGTCCATTGAAAGAGGATATAGAGCGAGATCAGTCCCAGAAGTGAGCCAATGAGGCCCTGGAGTATTCCTTCGAGGAGGAAGGGGGTACGGATATAGTTGTTGGTCGCGCCAACCAGTTTCAGGAGTTCCAGTTCTTCCTGTCTGCCGAAGATAGTCAGGCGGATGGTGGAGGCAACCATGAAGGTGGCGGTCAGGATGAGCAGGACGCCGCTGAGCAGCACGACAATGGAGAGCAGTTGAATGAAATAGTAGAAACGATCCACCCATTCCTGGCCGTATTGTACCTTCTGGCTGCCTGGTATCGTGGCCAGGTATTCGGCAAAGAGCTTGATCTGGCTGAGACTGCGCAAGGTTTTCAGGGGGATCACCTCTATTGAGGCGGGCAGGAAGTCGGCGGGCATATCGGTGAGGACGTCACGGTTGTCGCCAAGCTGTTCGGCAAAACGATTATAGGCTTCTGCCCGGGAGATAAATTTTATCTCCTCAACCTGATCGAACTGGCTGATCTTAAGACGAAGTTGCTCCTGCATCTCGGGTCCTGGTTCTTCTTCCAGATAGACGACAAGGCGCAGGTCGTCGCTTACCTTGTCTCCGGCGTTCAGCATGTTGAGGTAGATCAGATAAAAAAAGGAAAAAATAAGCACAGACAGACTGACGGTCAGGCAGGTCATGAACTGGGTGGTCCATGTCTGTCGCAGGTTGCGACCTGTCTGCCGGAAGATGGAAAACCAGAAATTCATATCTCGTCACCGCCCCCGTCTGCCGCTTCTGCGCCGCCCCTGTCTCCCGTGGCATCAGGCCATCCCCGGCCGTCGCCTCGGGTCAGCGACTCTATTTTTCCGTTATGGAGTTTCATGATCCGGTGGGTGGAGTGCCGGTAGAGGGCCTCGTCATGGGTGGCGATGACGATGGTCGCACCAGAATTGTTGCATCTGATCAGCAGTTCCATGACCTGCTCAGTGCTGGTCGCATCGAGGTTGCCGGTTGGTTCATCGACTAAAATCAGGGCAGGGGAATTGGCAACCGCCCTGGCCAGGGCTACACGTTGTTGCTCCCCGCGGGAGAGGTCGCCGGTCAGGATATCGTGTTTGTTTTCGAGTTGCAGTTGGGCCAGCAGGCTCCTGACCCGGTTGCGGATGATCTGTGGTTTTTTGTAGGAAACCTCCATGGAAATAGCAATGTTTTCCGCCACTGTCCGGTCAGTAAGAAGCCGGAAATCCTGGTAGGCCACCCCCACTCTTTGTCGCAGTTTTGCCAGTTTGTTGCCGGTGATCTGATGGATGTTCATACCCGCGACCTCGATTAAACCCTTGCTGGGTCGTTCCATGTTGCAGAGCAGTTTGAGCAGGGTAGTCTTGCCGGCGCCGCTCCTGCCGATCAGAAAGAACATCTCGCCATTGGCAATGGAGACCGAAACATCGTCCAGTGCCATTACATCTGGTGGAAATTTTTTACAGACCTTGATCATTTCGATCATGGCGGTACGGGAGGAGGTCGTGGCTTCGGTCATAGTGGTATGCTTATCCTGTTCAATGAACAATTGATCATTGGGCATCGTCCATGGCAAAGATTGTATCAAAAAGAGCGGTGACGGTTTGAATGATCTCGGTTTCCTCGCCTAACTTGAGGTAGGATTGCCCGCTCAACTCCTGATGGATCAAGTCGTTGCTGGTTGGGATGATGCCGCCAAGGGTCATGCCTGTTTCCTTGACTGCCGCATCAATTTTTTCCTGAAGCAGGACCGGCAGCGGTTGGGGCGCACGATTGATCAGCAGGTACTGATGTTTGACGTCCAGTCCCAGGGGGCCGGTGATCTCTGATATGCGCTTGGCGGTAAGGATGCCGCGCGCTGAAGGATCGGAGGTGATAAACAGGTAGTCGATGGTGCGCAGATTCATCCGGCTCAGGTGCTCCATGCCGGCCTCATTATCGACAATGATATATCGATAATTCTCGGCCAGTTTGTCCATGGTCATGGCCAGATACTGGTTGGCGGCGCAGTAACAGCCGGGACCGTCAGGTTGGCCCATGACCAGAAGGTCAAAGCCGATATCTTCGATCAGAGCCTGGTGGATTTTCAGCTCCATGAATTGATCTCGGCTCATGTTGGGCGGCAGTTCACCTTTCAGCTCTTTTCTGATCTTACCCAGGGTGAGGCCCACCTCCATGCCGAGCAGTTCGTTCAGGTTGGCATTGGCGTCTGCATCGACCAAAAGAAGTGGGGTCATCTTTTTTTGCAGGAGGTATCTGGTTAACAAGGCGGATGTGGTTGTTTTGCCGGTTCCGCCTTTTCCGGCCATGGCTATTACTTTTGTCATCATCGGTCTTGAGTTGTTGGCAATTTGAATTTATGCTCAGGAAAAAGAGTTGGAAAATTAATTCTCTCTTTCATATAATGAAGACCACACTTTATGTCAAATTAAAGGTGCTTTCCGGTGTTGATTCTTACTTTCCCCTTGCAACTTGATACGTAGTTGGTATTTTTATAGGTTTTATATGAAAAAAAGGAACAGGGGGAGTACCTGCAAAAAGTCAGTTTGTTCCTTGTTATGATTGCTGCACTTTAATTATTTTACTTTCATTGGTTCACAAGCCGTGCCTTGTTGAAAAAGGAGAATACCATGGATTACAGGGACACCCTGAATCTGCCCCAGACGAGTTTCAACATGAAGGCCAATCTGCCCCAGAAGGAGCCGCTGTTGTTGAAGCGTTGGGAGAAGGAAGACCTGTATGGGCAGTTGCAGGAGCAGGGGCAAGGTAAGCCTCTTTATGTGCTGCATGACGGCCCTCCCTATGCCAACGGTCATATCCACCTGGGAACTGCTTTTAATAAAATTTTAAAGGATATTATCCTGAAATCCCGCCGGATGGCTGGTTTTCAGGCCCCTTATATCCCAGGCTGGGACTGTCATGGTCTGCCCATTGAGCATAATGTGGACAAGGAATTGGGCGAAAAGAAAAAAGAGATCCCCAAACTGTCCAAGCGGGGCGCCTGCCGTAAGTATGCGGAAAAGTGGGTCAAGACCCAGAAGGCCGAGTTCAAGCGCCTTGGTGTCCTGGGCGATTGGGATAAGCCCTATCTGACCATGAATTATGGCTACGAGGCGGTTATTGCCAGGGAGTTTAACCGGTTTCTGCTCTCCGGGGCGGTGGTCCGTAACAAGAAGCCGGTCTTCTGGTGTTCCACCTGTGCCACGGCCCTGGCTGAGGCCGAGGTTGAATATTATGACCATACCTCGCCATCCATTTATGTGAAATTCCCGGTGGCGGATGATCTCGCCGATATTGATCCGGTACTTGGCGGCGCTAAGGTCTCGGTGCTTATCTGGACGACCACCCCCTGGACCCTGCCGGCCAATCTGGCTGTGGCCTTTCATCCGGATTTTGTCTATGCCGCAGTCAGAGCTCAGGGTGAGGTGCTGATTCTGGCCCAGGATCTGGTGCCCAAGGTGATGGCCGAGCTGGGAATTGATGAGTATACTATTGCCGCTACGTTTTCAGCGCGTGCTCTTGAACGCCGGAACTGCCGGCATCCCTTCCTGGATCGCAATTCCCTGATGGTCCTGGCCGACTATGTGACGGCCGAGGCCGGTACCGGTTGTGTCCATACGGCCCCCGGCCATGGCGCTGACGACTACCTGACCGGGTTGCGGTATGGGCTCGATGTTCTGTCACCGGTTGACAGTGATGGCTGTTACACCGCGGAGGCCGGAAAGTATCAGGGCCAGCAGGTGCCGGCTGTCAATAAGGTGATCAATGCCGATATGCGGGCTGCAGGTGTCTTGCTCCATGAGGGCGTGATCAGCCACAGCTACCCTCACTGCTGGCGGTGCAAGAAACCGGTTATCTATCGGGCCACGCCCCAGTGGTTTATCTCCATGGAACAGAATGACCTGCGTGCCAAGGCCCTGGCTGAGATTGAAAAGGTGGAGTGGACCCCGGCCTGGGGGATGCAGCGGATCCAGTCCATGGTCGCCAACAGGCCGGACTGGTGCCTGTCCCGCCAGCGCACCTGGGGGGTGCCTGTCACAGTGCTCAGTTGCAAGGCGTGTGGTGAGGTGCTCAAGAGCGAGGCGGTGGTTGAACGGATTGATGTCCTGTTCAGGGAGGAAGGGGCTGATGCCTGGTTCCGGCATGGGGTGGAGGACTTCCTTGAGCCGGGCACCTGCTGCTCCCAGTGCGGTTGCGCCGATTTTATCAAGGAGGAGGATATCCTTGATGTCTGGTTTGATTCCGGCACCAGCCATGCCGCAGTCTGTGAGGTACGCGAAGAGCTGCGCTCCCCTGCTGACCTCTATCTTGAAGGCAGCGACCAGCACCGCGGCTGGTTTCAAAGCTCGCTGCTCACCTCGGTTGGCACCCGTGGGCGGGCCCCGTTCAAAGGGGTTCTGACCCATGGCTATGTGGTGGACGGCAAGGGCAAGAAGATGTCCAAGTCTATCGGCAATGTCGTTGCCCCCCAGGAGGTGATTGATAAATTTGGCGCCGAGATCCTCCGTCTCTGGGTGGCCAGTGAGGATTACCGTGATGATGTCAAGGTCTCGGATGAGATCCTGAAACAGGTGGCCGATGCCTACCGGAAGATCCGCAATACCATCCGCTATATGCTGGGCAATCTCTTTGATTTTGATCCAGCTCAGGATAGTGTTGTCTATGGTGATCTGCCGGAGATTGATCGCTGGGCCCTGGGTCGTTTTGAGGAACTGAAAGAACGAGTGGTGGCTGCCTATCAGCGTTATGAATTTCATTCGATTCATCAGGGACTTAATTATTTTTGCGGGATGACCATGAGCGCCTTTTATCTGGATATACTCAAGGACAGGCTCTATTGCTCCGGCACGGACTCATGTTCGCGCCGTGCAGCCCAGACGGTGCTTCATGAGATCCTCGATGGTCTGCTGCGCCTTATGACCCCGGTGCTTAGCTTTACGGCGGCAGAATCCTGGGAGGCCCTGTATCATCTGGCCCCGGACGCACCCCTTGACCAGAGTGTCTTTTTCGTGGAATTTCCCCCTCTGCGCCCGGAAAGGCGGAATGGTGAACGGGAAGGCAGGTGGGAGAAACTGGTCACGGTCCGTTCCGAGATAACCAGGGCTCTGGAAGGGGCGCGTCAGGAAAAGGTGATCGGTCATCCCCTGGAGGCCGAGGTGTTGCTACAGGTTGGCGGAGAATGGGCGGATTTTATCAATCAGGAGTGGCAGACGATTAAAGATATCTGCATTGTCTCGGAGCTGACTCCTTGTGATGATTTTGCAGCCCTTGATCTTACGCCTTTTGTGAGCAGAGAGGTGAACAGGGAGCTGGCAGGGCTTTCCGTGGCCGTGCGGCAGGCCCCGGGGGAGAAGTGCGAGCGCTGCTGGATTCGTTCAACTACCGTGGGGCAGGAACAGGCGCATCCCCAGCTTTGTGCGCGTTGTGCAGCCGTGGTGACGGGAGATGAATATGGAGGCTCTGTATAAATGATACATTTTCTGGCAATAGTCACAGCGGTCGTGGCCTTGGACCAGTTGACCAAGCTGTGGATTATGAATTCGTTTTCTCTGTATGAATCTCTGGAGATTATTCCTGGATTTTTCAGTCTCACCTATCTGACGAACAAGGGGGCTGCTTTTGGTTTTCTGGCCGGACAAACCGGGGTATGGCGGCACTATCTATTTCTGATCCTTGGAACGGTGGCCCTGGTGATAATTGTCGTTGCCTGGTCGCGACTGCGGCATGCTCACATGCTCTATTCACTGAGTCTGCCACTGATTGGCGGTGGCGCCCTTGGTAATTTGATAGACCGCGTCAGGCTTGGTTCTGTGGTGGACTTTCTTGATGTCTTTATCGGGAAGCATCATTGGCCGGCCTTTAATGTGGCGGATTCAGCGATTAGTATTGGCGTGGTTGTTTTTTTTGTTGCCAATATATTGGAAGGCGCAAATCAGGGACGCTCCAGTGTCGCAGGCGACAAGGACGGTGAAGGAGTGACAAAAGAGAAAATAAAAGGTAAAGATACCTTGAAGGTGTTGAAATGAAAATTGCAGTACTTTTTCCTGGTCAGGGCTCCCAGTATCTGGGTATGGGCCGGGAATTTATTGAGACAGACGCTGGTTGTGCGGCCATCATGGAACAGGCGGAGGCCGTATGTGACTTCCCGCTGCGCAAGCTCTGTATTGAGGGGCCAATAGAGGAACTGACCAGGGCCATTCATCTGCAGCCGGCCATTACCGTGACCAATCTTGTCTGCTGGCAGGCCTTGCAGAAGGCCTGGGGGGAGAAGGTTACGACCAGTTGTTTTGCCGGGCACAGTCTGGGTGAATATGCGGCCCTCTGTGCTGCCGGGGTTCTCACTGTCGAGGATACCATGCGTCTGGTGGCAAGGCGCGGGATGTTGATGGAACGCGAGGGACTGAAACATCCAGGGGCCATGCGGGCCGTGCTTGGTCTGCCTATTGCTGAGATTGAAGAGATTGTCGGGCAGTGTGCGGGCGCTGGTGTCGCCACCGTCGCCAATCATAATACCGAACAGCAGATTGTAATTTCAGGAGAGGTGGCGGCACTCGATGCTATTGGGGCTATTGCTGCGGCGCGGGGGGCAAAGATTATTCCCCTGGCAGTTAGTGTGGCGAACCATAGTCCGCTGGTGGCTGATGCCGTTCCCGATTTCGCCGCTTTTATGGACGGAGTTGAATTTAATCGTCCGCGAACGCCGGTCTATTTTAATGTCTCGGCGACCGTGGAGGAACAGCCAGTCGTAATCAGAGAGATGATGGCCAGGCAGATTGCCTCCAGGGTCCGCTGGTTTGAGCTCATTCAGGCCATGATCGCCGAGGGGGTTGACACCTTTATCGAGGTGGGCCCCAAAGCCGTGCTGAAAGGGATGATGCGTAAGATTGCCTCCAAAGGGTACGTCTATCAGGCCTTGCAGTTTGATAGCCCGGACAGTCTGGCCGTATGTCTTGAGCAGATAGGGATGAATTGATTTTATCAGGTTTGATATTCAGGAGTTATCTATGATGCTAAAAAAAAGAATCACTTTTGTCTTGTCTCTGGCCCTCATGGTGTTTCCTGTCTGGGTTGCACAGGCCGATGATGCGGAAGGAAATGTTGGTTTGCCGATTGATGATGGAAATGAAAATGTTGATGAGTTCTTTGAGCAGGGGGACGTCTCTGATCCTTTTGAGTCCATGAATCGGGTTTTCTTTGAGGTGAATGATAAACTTTATTTCTGGATATTGAAACCCGTTAATACTGCCTATACAACGGTGGTTCCTCTTGATTTTCGTCAGTGTTTTGGTAATTTTTTTGATAATATTGCGTCCCCGGTATGGGTTGTGAATAATCTGTTACAGGGCAAGTTTGCTGGTGCCGGGATTGATCTTTCACGATTTTTGATTAATTCTACTGTGGGGGTTTTGGGTCTTGGTGATCCTGCCTTGCAGTCATTTGGGATTAAATCCAGGCCGGAAGATTTCGGACAGACCTTAGGGGCCTGGGGAGTGGGGGAAGGGCCTTATCTTTACCTGCCGCTTATCGGGCCTTTGACTCTGCGTGATTCTGTCGGTTTTGCTGGCGATGCGTTAAGTCATCCTGTCACTTATGTCGGCAGTACTTATCTGGACAGACTTGCCTATTATACTACTGATAAAGTGAATCTGATGTCTCTGCATCCGGGGCTTTATGAAGAAATGAAAAGATATTCTCTTGACCCTTACATATCCATGCGGCAGGTCTATATTGAGTACAGGCGGAACAAGGTGCTGGATAGGGAAGTAAAAAATAATATAATAGATGAGCTGTGATGAGGAGTTGTGTATAAAAATGGTATTCAGAAAGAAGATAAAAATTATGAAATATATATATGCCCTGTTCCTCTTGGTTTGTTGCTTTTTTGTGTCCTATTCTTCTGCTCTTGCGGTTTCTGGGCCTACCGAGCAGTTAAAACCCACATTGAAATCCCTGATAGACATCTTGGTTGATCCCACCTTGAAGGGAGAAGAGCATAAGGTGGAGCGACGCGAAAAGATCATGGGGCACGTGACCCAAGGGTTTGATTTCCGTGAGATGTCTCAGCGGGTGATCGGGAAGGAATGGAAGGGGTTGCCGCCAGAAAAGCAGGATCATTTCCAGGCGCTTTTCACCAAACTTCTGGAAAATGCCTATATCGGCAAGTTTGAGAGTTATTCAGGACAGGAGATTAAGTATACAGGAGAACGGGTGAAGGGCGACAGGGCGATTGTCTCTACCCAAATAGAAAATAATGGCCAGTTGATGCCTGTTGATTATATCATGACAAAAAAAGAAGACCGGTGGATGGTGTACGATATCAACATCGAAGGGGTGAGTCTGGTTCGTAATTATATGGAACAGTTCCAGTCTATCCTCCGTCGGGACAAGTTTGACGGGCTGGTCAAACTTCTGGAAGAAAAAAATAGTACCTTTTAGGAATCAGGTTTTCTTGAGATAGTATTAAGGGAGAGAAGAGAAAATCTACAAAGTGCGGGTTGTTGCTTTTTTTCCTCGCCATTCTTGCGAAAATTGTTTATTTTCTTTTTTTTTTATGCGCATCTATTCGGGTGTGTTTTTTTTAGGTTCAGTAGCCTGTAGTGAATAAAAAGATGTCCGCTGTTGCGCTTGCGAAAAAAAATAGAGCGTACCGATTTTGCGTGGAAGTCCAGCAGGTTATTGGTTGAAACAAGTGGAAGACTATTCAAATTTACCCTGAAAAACAGGTTTTGTTTTTTATTGGAGGATATTATGGCATTACCCAAGAGGCGACATTCTCACTCTCGTACCCGTAAAAGAAGGTCGCATGACGCCCTGAGTGCGCCAGGTATGGCTACCTGCGCCGAGTGTGGTGCGCCAAAACAGCCACATCGTCTTTGTCCAAGTTGTGGCAAATACAAGGGGCGTACGGTTGTTAGCCTTGATGTCGATATAGAATAGGACATAATCGTGCAGATTGCCCTGGATGCCATGGGCGGAGACCATGGTCCCGAGGAATTGATTGGCGGGGCATTGCTTGCGGTGAAACAGACCGGTCTGCGGGTGACCTTGGTTGGGAATCAGCAGATCCTGCAGGCCCACCTTGACCGTTTTGGGTCTGACGATGCTGGGTTGTCACATATCCAGATTGTCCATGCCGCAGAGGTCGTGGAGATGGGTGAGTCACCTGTTGACGCTATCCGCAAGAAAAAAGATGCCTCGGTTCTGGTTGCCTTTGAACTAGTGCGGCAGGGGCAGGCCGATGCCGCCGTCAGTGCCGGTAACTCCGGGGCGACAATGGCGGCGGCTGTGCGCAAGCTTGGCCGGATGGAACACGTATCCAGGCCAGGAATTGCCAGTATCTTTCCTACCTTGAAAAAGCCGGTCGTCATGATGGATGTTGGGGCCAATGTAGATTGTCGTCCCCAGCATCTTTTTCAATTTGCGGTTATGGCTTCTGCCTTTTCCCATATATTTGATATAGATCATCCACGAGTCGGTATTCTCAGCATTGGCGAAGAAGTCGGGAAAGGGAATATCCTTGTCAAGGAGACCTACGCCCGACTTGCCGCCAGTTCCTTGAATTTTGTGGGAAATGTTGAGGGGCGTGATGTGTTTCAGGGCGATGTTGATGTTGTCGTCTGTGATGGTTTTGTCGGAAATATCTGTTTGAAGATCAGTGAAGGGCTGGCCGAGGCTGCCATGCAGATGTTAAAAGATGAAATCATGAAATCAACTGTTGCCAAGATCGGGTATTTTCTTGCCCGTCCCGCCTTTCGTTCATTTGCCAAACGTGTGGATTATGCAGAATATGGTGGCGCGCCCCTTTTGGGTGTCAATGGTATTGGTATTATCTGTCATGGTAAATCCAGTGCTGAGGCGATCAAAAATGCAATCCTTGAAGCTGCCAAGATGGTAGAAAAACAGGTAAATCAAAGAATAGCCGCAGGCCTTGCCCTGAGTGCCCAGGATGAGGAGGTTGTGGTCTGATGGGTGTTGCGATTCTGGGGACAGGTGCCTATCTGCCTGAACGGGTTGTAACTAATCAGGATCTGGAAAAAATTGTTGATACCAGTGATGAATGGATACGGACCAGGACCGGGATTAATACGCGTCATATTGGCGGGCCGGGCGATGAGACGTACTTGCTCGCGGCCAGAGCGGCGGCGAATGCCCTGCAGATGGCTGAGGTTTCTGCCGGTGAAATTGATCTTATCATCGTTGCGACCATTTCTTCTCATATGCTGATGCCTTCTTGTGCCTGTTTCGTGCAGAAGGAACTGGGCGCCAGTCGGGCTTTTGCTTTCGATATCAACGCTGCTTGCTCAGGATTTGTTTATGCCCTTGATCTGGCTGATAAGTATATTCAGGCTGATCCGAGTAAGAAGATTCTGGTGATAGGTGCGGAAACTCTTTCCAGTCGCACGAACTGGGAAGATCGAAATACCTGTATCCTTTTTGGTGATGGAGCCGGAGCTGTTATTCTTGGGTATGTCGAGGGGAGTCGCGGGGTGATCGGGTCCAAGTTGTTTTCAGACGGGAATCTGTGGAGTCTGCTGCATATGCATACTGCTCCCAGTTGTAATCCCGAATTGTTACAGCCCGATAGTCCCGGTGTTCATATCGTCATGGAAGGCCGTGAGGTCTTCAAATATGCGGTTAAGGCCATGGAAGAGGCCATTCTGGCGCTTCTGGAGCAAGAGCAGGTTACGCTTGACGCCATTAAGTTGATCATTCCGCATCAGGCTAATATTCGTATCCTGAATAACCTGATTGAACGTCTGGGGGTAAGCGCAGAAAAGGTTTTCATAAATGTGCAAAAATATGGTAATACCTCGGCTGCTTCCATCCCTATTGCCCTTGATGAGGCAAATCGGGGTTCCATGGTACAAGCTGGTGATATTGTTTTGCTTTGTTCCTTCGGCGGCGGTTTTACCTGGGGAGCAACTTTAATTAGGTGGTAAGCGTTCTTAACGGCGTCTAACGAGGAGACAAGATTGGACTATTTTTTATCAGAAGAACAAGCGATGATAGTGGAGATAGCCCGTCAGATCACGGATGAGCGTATTATCCCGCATCGGGCTGAACTTGATGAGAAGGATGAATTTCCACGGGCGATCCTCAATGAGATGGCTCGGGCTGATCTGTTTGGAATCCCTATCCCTGAAGAGTTTGGAGGTTTTGGGGGAGGGTGTTTTGATATTGTCCTCGCCCTGGAACAGCTGGGACGTGGCTGTATTGGTGTGGGTACTGCCTTTGCCGCCAGTTCTCTTGGTGTTTATCCCGTTCTTATCGCCGGCTCTCAAGAGATGCGAGAGAAATATCTCCCGGATGTGGCTGCCGGCAAGAAATTTGCTGCCTTTGGTTTGACCGAGGCCAATGCCGGCTCTGATGCCTCGGGCATTCAGACAACAGCGGTGCTTGATGGTGATGAGTGGGTGCTGAATGGCACCAAACAATGGATCACCAATGGCGGTGAGGCCCAGATCTATACCATCGTTGCCATCACCGATCGAAGCAAGGGGGCGCGCGGAGCGTCCATGCTGGTGGTTGAGCAGGGTGATCCTGGTTTTACGTGTGGCCCGAAAGAGAAAAAAATGGGGATCAGGGCCTCAGCGACCACTGAGCTCATTTTTAAAGATTGTCGAATCCCGAAAGATCGATTGATCGGTCGGAAGGGAACTGGTTTTATCACCGTCATGAAGACCCTTGATTCTTCAAGACCGGGGATTGCCGCGTTGGGTCTGGGCTTGGCGCAGGGGGCCCTTGACGAGGCTGCCAGTTATGCCAAGCAGCGTGTCCAGTTCGGCAAGCCGATCATGGCCTTCCAGGCTGTTCAGCATATGCTGGCCGACATGGCCATCCAGCTTGAGGCGGCGCGGGCCCTGGTTTATGGCGCGGCCAGGCACATCGATGCCCATCCCAATGATATGTCCAAGGTCTCTTCCATGTGTAAGGTTTTTGCCACGGATATGGCCATGAAGGTTGCCATTGATGCGGTGCAGGTGATGGGCGGCTATGGCTATATGCGTGAGTATCCCGTGGAGAAGATGATGCGGGATGCCAAGATCCTGCAGATTTATGAGGGCACTAATCAGATTCAGCGCAATGTTGTTGGCCAGGAATTGAACAAGGAATATGCCCGCGCCTGAACGGTCGGCTAAATAGATGCTATGAAGATCATTGTCTGTATTAAACAGGTGCCTGATGCCAAGGATGTTCGGCTGGATCCAAAGACCAATACCCTGGCCCGGGAAGGTGTGCAGTCGATCATGAATCCGTATGATCAGCATGCGGTGGAAGAGGCGGTGCGTTTAAAGGAGTTACTGGGTGGTGAGGTCACGGTCTTGAGTATGGGGCCGCCCCAGGCGGAAGAAGTTCTCCGCCTGGCTATATCCTGCGGCGCTGATCATGCGGTACTGGTTTCGGATCGGGCATTTGCCGGTGCGGATACCTGGGCCACTTCTTATACCCTGGCCCAGGCGGTGAATGTCATTGGCCCCTTTGATCTTCTGCTCTGTGGAAAACAGGCAATTGACGGTGATACGGCCCAGGTCGGTCCAGGGCTTGCCATGCGTCTGCGGATCCCTTATGTGACTTGTGTGCAGAAGGTGCGCCAGGCTACCGATTCCGGGCTGATTCTGGAGCGGATGATGGATGATGGCTATGATGTCCTGGCCGTTGATTTTCCGGCCTTGTTGACGGTGGTGAAAGATATTAATGAGCCTCGGGTTCCATCACTTAAAGGGAAGATGCGGGCCAAAAAGGTGGCAATCAGGAGATTGAGCGCGGCTGATATTGGTGCTGATCCTGCCTGTATCGGTCTTCCTGGCTCTCCAACGCAGGTTGTTAAAGTCTTTCCACCGGAGGTACGGTGCAAGCGGGCTGTTTTTACCGGAAATCTGGATGAGCAGATCGGGCAGCTTGTGGACAGTTTGCAGCCGTATCTATAATACTGGCGGGAGAAAACGGAATGTTGATTATAGATACAGAACTGTGCATCGGTTGTGGCGTGTGTGAGAGTAGTTGCCCTTTTGGCGTCATTGCGGTTGTAGGCAGTTGGGCTGTGGTAGGTGATGGTTGTACGCTCTGCGGAACGTGTGTGGAGGGTTGTGATCCTGGGGCCATTTCGATTGAAGGGGCCGGAAAGGGTGCACCGCTTGATCTTGCGAGCTGGTCTGGGGTCTGGGTCTATGGTGAGTTCAGAAGAGGGGCCTTGGCTCCGGTGTCTCTTGAACTCTTGGGGATAGGGCGCAAGCTGGCCGATACCCGAAACGTGCCGCTATCAGCTGTTCTCATTGGCTCTGGAACCGGGGCGGCGGCACAACAACTTATTGCCCATGGGGCTGACACGGTGTACCGGATTGATGATCCGGCGCTGGCCCATTTTACCGACGAGGCCTATGGCGCGATCCTGACCTCTCTTATCCGGCAATATAAACCGGAGATCGTGCTGGCCGGGGCGACTGCCATTGGCCGTTCCTTTATTCCGGGTGTTGCCAACACCCTTGACGCTGGACTTACTGCTGATTGTACCCAGCTTGCCATCCGCGAGGAGGATGGCGCCTTGCTGCAGACCAGGCCTGCC
>JANMTN010000208.1:0-2636 GCA_031390685.1 Desulfobulbaceae bacterium | reverse complement strand
GAAAAAGAACTCCTCCCGTTTTAACGGACAGTCGCTCGACGCCAGGAGACCTGTCTCCGGGTCGATCGAAACGGAAAGGACCGTATCCGGTTTCGGGAAGTCAACGGCCGGCTTGGCGGCCAGGGCCGGGCGCATGAACCGCTCCCAGATCGGGGCCGCGACAGCCCCTCCGATGAAACTCTTCCCACCTGGTCGGGGCTTGTCATGTCCGACCCAGATGCCGGTTATCAGTTGAGGGGTATAGCCGACAAACCAGGCATCCCGATAGTCATCGGTGGTGCCTGTTTTTCCGGCGGACGGACGCTCCTGGCTGAATTTTTTGAGAGATTTGGCGGTGCCATAGGTCATTACGTCTTTCAGCATCCGGGTTGTCACAAAGGCGGTGGCCGGGGAAAGAACCGGAGCGACTGCCGGGGAATTGTTAATCCAGGTTTTATTCTTGTGATCATAAATACGGATAATGGTCCTCGCTTCGGGCCGCGAGCCGCCGTTGGCCAGGGGGGTGTACGCCAGCACCAGGTCTTGCAAGGTGACCTCATCGGTACCCAGGGCCAGGGAGAGTCCATTCTGTGCCCGTAACGGCAACCCCATTTTACCTGCAAAATCGACAAAATCGGGTACCCCGATCGCCTCCAGCAATTTAACCGTGATGACATTGTTGGAGTAGGCCAGGGCCTTCCTCAGGGTAATCTCGCCATACTGCTCTTTCCCGTAGTTCAGCGGTTTCCAGGTTTCATTGTTGCCCCGATTGTAGGCTACCGGCGTATCATTCATCAGGCTGGCGGCAGTGTACCCTTTTTCCAGGGCCGCGGCATAGATCAGCGGCTTGATGGCCGAACCGGGCTGCCGTTTGGCAGAAAATGCCCGGTTGTAGGAACTCTTGGCGTAGTCAGTTCCCCCCACGGCCGCCAAAACATCCCCGGTAGCGGGATCCAGGCAGACCAGTGCGCCCTGGAGCTGGGGGGAAACTCGTTTGACCCCTTCACGCAGGGTCCGTTCCGCCAGCTTTTGAAGTTTCAGATCCAGGGCCGCGGTTACTTCCAGTCCGCCCTGCTCGATGATCCCCACTCCGTACCGTTCGATCAGCTTGTTGCGGATCTGGGCCATGTAATAGGGGGCTTGCCCGCGTTTTGTAACCGATGCGGGATGTGAACGCAGCTGATTCTGTTGTCGGGCGGTGATTATATTGAGCTCCGCCATCCGCTTGAGGACCACGTCCCTCCGACCCGAGACATTGGCAGGTTTTCCCAGTGGATTGTAGCGGGCCGGAGATTTCGGCACCCCGGCCAACAGGGAACATTCAGCCTCGCTCAGTTCCTCAGGGTTCTTGTCGAAGTAGATGCGTGCAGCCTGAACAATCCCCCAGGCCCCGTTCCCAAAATATATTTCGTTAAGATACATCTCCAGGATCTGTTTCTTGCTGTATTTCTGCTCAAATTCCATGGCCATGCGGCCTTCCCTGAGCTTCCTGTCAAAGGTTTTCTCACTGGTTAGATATTTGTTTTTGATCAGCTGCTGGGTGATCGTCGAACCCCCTTCGGCCATTCTACCCTTTACAACATCCTTCACCAGAGCCCGGGCGATACCGCGAATATCGATCCCGCCATGTTCATAAAAACGGGAATCTTCAATTGCCACCACAGCCTTTTGAAGGAACACTGGAATGCGGTCGATCGGGACCCAGTATCTTTTATCCGGAAGTAAACGGCCAACAAAGCGTCCCTGGTTGTCAAAAACCTTGATGGAGGTATAGTCGGGCGGCAGGATGGGATAGGCCGCAAATTTTTCCTGGCCCCGGGCCGATGAGACAAGACTGAAGACCAGTAAAAAACCTATCAAAGCAAAGCAACTCATTTTTTTACAGAGTGGAAATAGAAAGGAAATCAAGGGATCTGTTCGCTCCTTCAGGTGGACTGGGGTCTGGTAGGACCATCGAGAGAGTGTGTCACATCTCCTCAATGGCAGCAAGTCAAACCTTCCCCACGGTTCCGGCTCCATGGCTTTTGTAATCGCTGGCTTTTGAACTTAATTGAAAGGTTTTTTATATTTGAATCCGCATGGATACAATACTATTAGGCGACCTCGGTATCACGTGCTATCTTATGAACTGACTTAAGATTAGCAGCATAGGTTTACACAGGGTACTCTATCAATTGACATATTTGCAGCCAACCAGTTAAAACCTCGAACCACGACACGATGAATTGATCATTCTTGCTCAAGTTCAAACCTTCAAGGTTCGTCCCTGTTGTCTTTCCCTGATATTGATAACTTTAAATTATATACAATCAACTAAAAACTGAAAGCAGCCCATGATAATAAAAAAAATCTCCAACAAAATTGTATCTACCTCTAACTCCATGATACGAAAGCAGGAATACAAGGCAACAAACTACGAAAACCGGCATCGGCTTTGTTGTGGTAATAACGTAGATCCACTGCAAGTGCTTTCGTATCAGGGAGTTTGAGGTAGATACAATTTTGTTGGAGATTTTTTTTATTATCATGGGCTGCTTTCAGTTTTTAGTTGCTTGTATATGAGCCTCTTGCAAAAGCATATTCAAGATATTGAATACTCTATTTATATTCACATAACACATTGTAATAGTTGAGCTTCATGGCATTTCATGGTACTG
>JANMTN010000323.1:0-3244 GCA_031390685.1 Desulfobulbaceae bacterium | reverse complement strand
AGATGGCGCGGCTTTCCGGGGTGACGATCAGGTCAACATAGCGCTGGCGATAGCGGGTCTCGACATTGGTCAGGCCATGCCATTTCTCGGGCAGGGGACGCAGGGATTTGGTGATCATGACCAGCTTATCGGCCATGACCGAGAGTTCATCGGTCTGGGTCTTGAACAGCTTGCCTTCAATGCCGACGATATCGCCGATATCCCATTTCTTGAAGGCGGCAAACTGATCTTCACCCACGGTGTCCTTTTTGATATAGATCTGGATCTGGCCCGAGTCGTCGGTCAGGTGGCAGAAGGCCGCCTTCCCGAATTTGCGCATGGACATGATCCGTCCGGCAATGGCATAGGTGAACCGGGTCTCATCAAAAGTCTCCGCCGCCAGGTGTTCTCCCTTGGGCAGCAGCTCCTTGATCCGGTTGGCCGGCTTGAAGCTGTTGCTGAAGATATTGATACCAAGCGCGGCCAGGGCCTCTGCTTTTTCCCGTCGTTGTTTCAGTAACTGATTTTCTTGACTCATGGTGGATTATAGTTAGTAGTAAGTAGTGAATGGTAATCAGGGTGCGTCCTACGCGCCAGTTTGCTATTTTCAAGAGGCCGCGCTAAGAAACAGCCAGAAAAGATTACTGTTTCTTTGACGCAGCATAAGAATCCGTAGATAAAATGAACAGGAAAAGCTTTGTTCATTTTATAACGGCTTCTAAATATTTTGCCTTGAGTGTTTTGGATATGTCCCGTGTCAGGTCCAGCACCTTTCGCGCCAGGACCGGCGGCAGCGAGCCGGTACCGCAACTGGGGGTGATCAGGGTCTGTTTCAAAATGGTGGCCAGGTCTCGGCCAGGTCTTACGAGCTGCGCTGCCTGCTCTTCCCAGAGTCTGACCAGAGTTTCACAACTCTCTTTTTCGATGGCCTCATGGCTCGAAGTGGGCACAATGCCCCAGGCCAGAATTTTGCCTTGATCCAGATAGGCATGCAGCTGCTCTTTCAGGAGCACCAGCCGGTCAAAATAGCCGTAGGCGTCAAAGCTCAGGATGTCGATATCCGAGCTGAGCAGGAGGTCCCATTCGGTGTTGGCGCAGACATGCACCCCGGCTAAGGCCCCCACCGAGTGAATGGCGGCGCTGACCTCATTGATGTCCGCCTTGATGTCACCGGCGGCAATCGAGATAAAGGCCGAGGAACCCAGGCCCGCCAGGGCTGGTTCATCGATAAATATCAGGACCGGCAGGCGGGATTGTTTTTTGAGAAACAATCCCTGCCAGGCGGCCTTCATGGCCAGTCCCTTGACCACGATATCATGGATGGCGGGATTATAGTAACCGAGCCGGTCTTCCTTGTCGTGGATCCCGGTGAGCATGGTAAAGGGGCCGGTGATCTGTCCTTTGAGCGCGGTGGGGCTGACAAAATCGCCGACAGTGTCGGTCAGGGTGTAGATGCCCTGGGCCCGCTGCCGGCTCACCGCAAAACGTGAGGTGAACAGCAATTCCGGATCTTCGGCCGCCTGCAGGTATTCCTCGTAAAAGGCGAGCTGCGCCTCTTCAAAGCCGGCGACCTCCGTATCGTAAAAGATACGGCTTTCCGGTGTCTCAATGGCCTCTTCGACCACCCCCGGCAGACCTTCGGCAAACTGGTGCAGCATGTGTTCGTAAGGGTTGGCGGGCAACTGCGGCCAGATGGGGATCTCGGGCGTGACCGTCAGGATCCATTCCTTGATGGCAACCAGCGGGTCATTGACCGGCAGGCTGCCAATGAGCAGGGGCAGGCCGTTGGCGTTAAACAGGGTTTGTTGTGGTGTGGTCATAGTGTTGTTATGAAAAGAGTGATCAGTAATGCTGGCAGCCGGGCCTCGTTGTCCGTCATGGGCGTGGCGAATGGTCGGAAGACGCCTCTCTTTGAGCTGAAAGTTGAGCGCGTTTTCATCCTTCGTTGTGCCGTGTATCCGGCAGGGCTGCCGCCAAAATATGAAGAGAAAAAAGGGTGCTTATCGTTTACCGAGAAACGTCCCTTCTGTCAATTCTTTCCGTTCATTCTCCAGAGAACAAATAAAGTGTCTGGCGGTTGCCGCCTATGATCTGTCCGGCTTTACGGGGAGGTCTACTCTTCATCAGCATGCCTCCTTCGGAGGGTGGAAACACGGAAGAACATAATGCGTGTTGAGATGGTTATTCGGCAGCTCACCCTCCCACTACTTTATATAATATTACCGAGTAATGTCCGGCTTGTTTTTGTAACTCGTCAAAAACGTAAAGAAACTGCTCGAGACCTCTGGCATTCATGGCCTCGAAAGAAGAACTCCTGGCAACACCTTTTTTCGGAGCGATATGTATTCTGGCAAAATCATCCTCTTTCAGGGACTGTGGACCAGGTGCCTTTCTGAGGTATGCTCCTCCAGGTGAAAGAAGATGAGAGCGTTGAGTTGATCTTCAAATGTCAATTGCAGAGGTCTGTTGCATCTGGATTCAAGTTGCGGGGTTTTTCCCAGGATTTTGGTTAAGGGCTGACCCAGTTGCGTAAATGATAATGCTGAGTATCTTACGGGATTCGCGAATCGTGACATTTCATAACTCCTTAGAATGAGAAGGTTCTTATGAAAAAACGCGATTTTGTCTCATTGATTTGTCAACAAGAAAATACGTTATTTTTAAAAAATTTGGGTTAAATGCCTGCAACTTTCTAACCGGACATTACTGCGTAAGAATAGCAATATTCAAAATTACTTTTCATTCCTGATTCACTGCAATCTTGACAACAACTTTATGGATCTGCCCGGACGAGATCAGCGGCATATGCGCATCTTCCGGGAAGAAGATGGCGAAGGCCCCGCTGTGAGTGGGCAGCCAGACATCAGGCCCGTCCGTGAAAAACTGAAGGTCGGTTTCCGGGGCATATTCCCCGGCTGGCTGTTGGCACAATGACTTGGCCCTCCAGCCCATAGTATCGGTCCCTGCCAATACCAACTGGATATCAATGTATCTTTCATGGGTTTCGAGGAGGGCATCCTCTTTCTTGCGGCCAGAGTTCTTGGCCACCATCGCATAGACCCGTTCGCCGTCTATCCCATAGGTGCCCACCGGCAGTTCTTTTATGTCCGGGCGCCTGAGAAACTCAAATGCCTGGACAAATCCCTTGTGCAGGGCCACATAGCGGTGTGCATTCTCCAGTACATCCAAGATCATGGTTGTTCACTCCTCTCTGAAACCATAGTGTGGAAAAGTGTAGAAAACGATTTGGTCAGGTGCGGGCCGA
>JANMTN010000322.1:0-3640 GCA_031390685.1 Desulfobulbaceae bacterium | reverse complement strand
CATCGGAACGGGTCAGCTCGGCAAGCTCAGTCAGAGACTCCTCGGCGCGCTGTTGAAATTCGGTGGTTACACTGACCAGGATAGCCCGATCCTGGTCCTTCACCACATCGCTTGTAGTTTGGAGGCGGGCAAACTCGCCTTCAAGGGCTCCAATGAAGTCGGTAAAGGAATCCGTCTGACTGCCTGGGTATACCGGTTCCAGAAAGGCCCAGTTTTTCCCCTGTGAGGCCACAGGCAGAAGATGGACTGAGTACAGACGCTCCGGCAGCCCGTCCGGGGTGATCGTCAACACCGAGAGCAGATCCAGGCGCAGAAAGAGCAGATCCATCAGATCTTCATCGCTGATCTCCTCGCCCGCCAGATGGGTATGAATCAAACGCAGCCCCTTCAAGCGTCCGCCGGCGCTGCGAACCGCCCCCAGCCGGGGGATCATGATCCCCTTGAAATCACCGACCACGATCTGTTCCACCTTGCCTGAACGAGAGAGCAGTATCCCGATCTGCCGGTTCATCTCAAAAGAAAGCTGGCACAAGGCCTTCGCCATCTCCGGGGAAATGACCTGCTCCCTGGCAACCCGCTTGCTGCCAAGCCGCTCAAGGGACGCCAGTTGAAGCTTTTTCAACCCACCGATATTTCCGCTGACATTTCCGATTTTATGTTCCTCCACTACATTTGCAAGCCGGGGCACAACACAGACATTTTTATTGGAATCAGAGAAAAACTCAGCCCACTCCCTACCGGTCGCATATACAATTTATTGGCTCAAGATTTCACAGCCACGCCTCCAAACCAGGTCTGGTTGACTGATATTACTCATATTCCAACCGATAAGACCGTTTTAGAATTGGGGGCCACTAGAGGACAGTGAGCAATGAGGGGCTGAGACGATGGCAACGGAAATTTGAAACGAGTTCCTGGCGTACAAGAGTGGCCGTTTTGAGTAATGTTATGCTGTTCATGTTTTACGCACCACTTGAAAACTGGCGAGAAAAATCAGGGAATAGCAGAATGGGGCCTTGCCGCTTATGGCCAGTGCCTTACCACTTGAAATACCGCTCGGTTTCCGCCTTGACCACCTGGGAGAGCAGCAGCAAGCCGACAATGTTGGGGATGGCCATCATCCCGTTCATGAGGTCGGAGAAGTTCCAGACGAATTCCAGTTTCATCATCGCCCCCACAATCACCACCGCGACGAAGACCACCCGGTAGGGGGCAATGGCGCGGCGGCCCGCCAGATATTCGATGGCCTTTTCGCCATAGTAATTCCAGCCGATCAGGGTGGAGTAGGCGAAGAGCGCCGTGGCCACGGCGACAATCACCACCCCGGAGTGCCCCAGGGTTTCGCCGAAACTGGCGCTGGTCAATTGCCCCGGCGCAACCCCTTCCAGCCAGGCATGACTGGTCAGGATCACCATGGCAGTCATGGTGCAGACCACCAGGGTGTCGATGAAGGTCTGAGTCATGCTCACCAGCGCCTGCTTGACCGGATCGTGGGTCCGAGCGGCGGCGGCGGCGATGGGGGCCGAGCCCAGGCCCGATTCGTTGGAAAAGACGCCGCGGGCGATGCCGTAGCGCATGGAGGCGGCGACGGCCGAGCCGGCAAAGCCGCCGCTGGCTGCGGCGGGGGTAAAGGCGTGGTAGAAAATCAGGGCCAGGGCATGGGGAATTTCGCCGGCGTTGAGCGCCAGCACCACAAGCGAAGCGCCGGTGTAGCCGACGATCATGAACGGCACCAAGAGGGAGGTAAACCGGCCGATGGACTTGATACCGCCCAGAATCACCAGCCCGGTAAGGAGCATCAGCACTGTGCCGGTGAGCCAGGGTTCGATGTTGAAGGTCGATTGAAAAATGGTGGCCACGGCATTGGCCTGGGTCATGTTGCCTATGCCGAAGGTCGCCAGGGCGGTGAACAGGGCGAAGAACCACGCCAGCTTCGGCAACCCCGCGCCCTTGGCCAGATAGTACATGGGGCCGCCGCGCATGCCGTGTTCGCCCTTCTCCCGGTACTTCACCGCCAGCACCGCTTCCGCGTATTTGGTGGCCATTCCGACCAGCCCAGTCATCCACATCCAGAACACCGCCCCTGGCCCGCCGAGAGTGATGGCGGTGGCCACGCCGACGATATTGCCGATCCCCACCGTGGCCGCGAGCGCTGTCATCAGCGCGGCGAAATGGCTGATGACGCCGTCGCCGGCATGTTCCTTGTGCCAGATCAACCGCAGGGCGTGGGGGAGGGCGCGGAACTGCATGCCGCGCAGGATCACGGTCAGGTACAGGCCGGTCCCTACCAGCAGTGCCAGCATGGGAGGCCCCCATACCCACCCGGAAAGGGTGGAAATCAACAATTCGATGAAATTCATAGGTGCATGCCTTGCTTGGTTTTTGGGGAGGGAAAGAGTCTGTATCTCATTTTGCTCCCCCTTTTTGACTTATTTTGGCAACGCTCTCAACTCTTCAGATACTGGGTAATGGAACTGGCGATGGTCTGAAAGATCTGGATAAACTTTTCCTCGTCCCGTTCGAGCAAGGTAATGCGAAAGCCCTGGAGCTCGGTTGCAAACGAGGTCAGCGGCACCACGCAAACCCCGGTGGCGCCAAGCAGATAATAGACAAAACGTTTATCCACGGAGGTGCCGGGGGCCGCCACCAGCGATTCGACCAGCTTGCGGATCTCATTATTGGCAATGGGCAGGGTCTGCCGGTGATTGAGGACTCCTTCTTCAAAGCAGACACTCATGTAAAAGGCGCCGTTAGGACGATTGACCAGCACCCCCTTGACATTCTTCAAGCTCTCATAGGCGATATTGGAAAACTTTTCATAGCGCCTGATCCGCTCTTCGAGATATCCCTGATAGGCGGGATGGGTCACCACCTTGGGATAAACCACCTGAGGCAGGGTCGTGGAACAGACCTCGACCATCTTGGCGTTGAGGATGGACTGGATATATTTGGCGAACATGGGATCCTTGTCGCCGTTATAGACCTCTATCCAGCCGCAGCGTGAACCGGGCCAGGGCATCTCCTTGGAGATACCGCGCATGGCAATGGCCGGGACATCCCCGATCACATCGGAAAGGGATGGTGTGGAGGTCCCATTATAGACGATATGGTGATAGACCTCGTCACAGATAATAAACAGATCATAGCGATGGGCAATCTCGACAATGGCCTCGAGGATCTCCCGGGGATAGACCGCGCCCGTGGGATTATCGGGATTGATGATCAGGATGCCGGCCACTGCCGGATTGTACTTGACACTCTTCTCCAGATCATCGAGATCAGGATACCATTGATGGTTCGGATCAAGGATATAGGTCAGGGGTTTGTCACCGGCATGCGCGGCCTCAGCCGATGAGTGCGAGGTATAACTCGGCGTCGGCACCAGCACCCGGGCCGTGCTTCGCAGAAAGCCGAAGATCTTGGCAATGGCATCGCCAAGACCATTAAAAAAGATAATATCCTCAGGATCAATCTGGGCCCCGCCCCGCTTGTTGGTCTCGGCAGCGATAAACTCACGGGTGGCCAGCACCCCCTTGGTGGGACAATAGCCATAGGTGCTGTTCTCCATCACCGCCGAAGCCACGATTTCCTTCATCCACAGGGGAATCTGCTCCCCCTTGGCAATGGGATCACCAATATT
>JANMTN010000316.1:0-1850 GCA_031390685.1 Desulfobulbaceae bacterium | reverse complement strand
ATAATTCGTCGGTTGTTGTGATGGGTCATCGGGTCACGCTGGGTTGTCTCTTGCTGGGCCGAGGAAAAACGTTTTGCCTCGATAACGGGTATCGCCTCCTTGATATAACGAGCTGCCCGTTTTACCAGATGCCCAAATTTTTCCCGCTCTTCCGCTGATTTCCCCCGCTCATGGAGAAATTGCACGACGCCTACCACCTTGCCGTTGGCCATCATGGGAATACAATGATGTTCAAAGATGTCTTTGTGAGGAAAGAGCTTGCAGATATCAGGAAATTCAAGGGAAGAAATATCATGCCCCGTGCGTTTCGCCCGGCAGAAATTGGCGTCATCAAAGATATCGGCGCTGCATACATTCTCGAAATTTGAGGCATAGGCCACGGACATGTTGTTTTTTGTGCCGGTAATTTCGTAAATAAACAGTTTTTCCAGATGATAGCGATCGCGCAGGAGATGGGCCAGACGCTGATTAACCTCGGTGGTGGATTCTTCCTCTTCAATAATGGCCTTGAAGGAGTTGAGGTTGAAGATATTATCCACCAGGATGTTTAACTGATGGGCCAGTTGTCCGACCTCGTCGTTGCTTTTGACCGCAATGCGCTGGGAACGATCACTTTCACCCTTGGCAATATAGGTGATTTTTTTAAGGATACTCTGCAGGGGGGTGGCGATAAGAAAGATATAGAGCAGGGTCGCCACAGTCAGGACCGCGGCAATAAAGATACCGATAAAAAGAGATTGGGATGAAGATGTGGAGATTATATCTTCCAGTTCTTTAAATAGATCCGCATGCTGTTTGTTACTTTTGACAGCCATGGTAATCACCAGATTGTATGCCTTGTTCAGGGAATCGGTCAGCTTCGCTGTCAGGGCCTCTTTTTCCTCGGCAGGGCACTGATCGATCAGGCAAGCCGTCAGGGCGTGAAAAGCTTGTTCAAGGAGGATCTCTTCCTGTTCGAGCGAGGAAATCAGGGTGTTGATCTCAGGAACTTTTGATTTCTGTACCGTGAACACATCAAGGGTTTTGTTGGAAACCTTGGCCACATCCAGCACTGGCCCGCCATTTTTCAGGGCACTGATCATGGTCTTTAAGTCGACCAGCCGCTGTTCGTTGGCCAGGATGTTGCGATTGTCTTCCTGGAGTTGTGAGGCATTGAGGGTGTAGATCAGGGAGATCTTGAAGCCATTGATGTTGCGTAAGATGTATTGGCTTACCTTGTATTCAGGGATGGCGATATCCCGGATGACATGGTTTCTGTCGGCAATTTTTTGCAGGGTGACCGTATGAAAGATGATCAACAGGGTAAATCCAAGGAGAGAGACCACCAGCATGCCTATCAATTTTCCGGTGATACCGGTATCCAGACATTTTTTGAGGAAGGCCCCTATAAATGTTTCCGATGAACAGGTGAGGCCAAAGAGCGAGAATGTTTTGTCCTTGCATATACTCGTTTCAGGTTGAGACATGGAGTATCCAGTGAAGTGAAAGGTGAATGAATTTTAAGGATTTTTTTGTTGCCAGTTCATTGTCGATGATTTTCACTTTTTGTCAAGGAAAGAGATGGGGTCTGAGTTTTTTGCTGTCGCAATGGAAGAATAGAGGGCCTTGTCAACGGCTGCAAGATAATGCTCTTCTGTGTTGGTTTTTTTTATTTTTTTCCAGAGTTTTTGTTGCCCGGGAAAAGAGGCGGCAAGATAAAACCATATCTGCTTCATCCTGCCGAGCAGATGGCTGGGCCCGGCGAGACTTTCTTTGTAGCCCGCGTAGAGATCCTGGTGGAAGTTAATCAGCATGGTTGCGCGTTGCTCGGCGCTGAACTGTTCACCCTTGAGGGTCATGGCCAGAAAGGG
>JANMTN010000291.1:0-5776 GCA_031390685.1 Desulfobulbaceae bacterium | reverse complement strand
CCGCCAAGGAGGAAAGGATGATGCGAGTGGATGATATCCGGGCGAAAGTCCTCAACCGCCAAGGAAAGAAGACCATGGACAGGCAGCACCACCGAGAAATCACTGCCATTGAAATGCTGAATGGCCGGGATTCGAACAACTTCACGCTCATCTTCGTCCATTTTTTCAAATTCCGGGGCCACCACCATAACCCTGTGCCCCTGCCTCCGATACGCGGCGGTGAATGTTTCCACGGAACGTGCCACGCCGCCGACATGGGGAGTGAAGGTATTGGTCATCATCATAATATTCATGAATAGTGTTCCTTTTCAATTTCAATGGACTGCTGTCCCGCTCTGACGGACTGGGGGGCAAAGCCAGGCAAACGCACCTCAATTGGCGGGGGATCGGCATACCATTCTCCCTGCCATGTCACCAGCACCTTTTTTCTTGGCCCCACTTGCCCACTCTCAATGTGAACCGAAATGGTGCCAAACAAAGTGGGGGCCGGGCCAAAAGAGAGTGATTCCTGACCTTCAAGCCACTGCGGCGCAACTCCTGCCCCCAGAATAAGACAATTCCCTTCTTCGCGCACAAAACAATTTCTGATCATCACAATCCATTCGGCCGCAGCCCAGCTATGCTGCCCATCACCCATGCACCCACCCAGGGTGCGGGGATGGATGGCCTCAGGCCACTGGCCGGTCGGCGATGCCAGACCTGCCACCACCTCCATCAGCTCAAGATAGCCGGGATTACCGGCCCGAAGCAGGACCTGGGCCATATGCAAGGTCAGGTAGGCATTGATCCCGGAATGGATCATGTCCTGAAAAAATCCACCCTGGACCATGCAGTTGTTCATAAGAAAATCAACGGTATTGAGCAGACGGGGATCCTGAGGGGCACAGAGCTGCAGGGGATAACCGATCACGAGAGAACCAATGGCGCCGGCATCAAGACGCCGGTACGGCGAGGCAGGCAGCACCTGTTGCTGCAAATGAAGATTTACCTGACGCAGGCTGTGCTCAATTGCCTGCAGCAAGGCATCAGCCTCCTTTGCAAATTCTGCCCCTGCCGTGCTGTCTCCGGCCATATACATGAGACGGCTGGCAGCCTGCAGACCGGCGACCCCCCAGAAATCATCCCAGTAATAATAGTCATTGGGGCCCAGATGTTCAGCGCTGAAACCAGCCGGCAACAGACCGGCGTGCAGAGACTCCTTTTTCTCATCCGTCCGTTTGCGGACAATCCAGCGGCCGCCACGGCGGATCGGATCCAGCCAATCGGGATGAGGCGGCCGGCCGGTCATCTCACAAAAACGGCATAAAATCCACAGGGCCTCGCCATTGGAGTCCCATTCCCCTTCCTGGGAAAGAAAATAGCCACTCCGGGTCTGGCGTTGTGCAAAGAGATGCAGGGCCCGCTCTGCCCGGTCAACCATCCCGCTGCAAAGCAGTCCGTGAATAATAAAGGCGGCATCTCGAAACCAGAATCGTTTGTAGGTATAAGGCCCGGGATACACGTCGTCCGGGGAGTGCAAAACAAGGGTCCGCAGCGCCGCATCATACAAAAACTGAAATCGGTGATCCGGAATACGCAGCGCGCAGTGTCCCTTCAGGCTGCTCTGCCAGGAAACAGCAGGGGCTGAAGTGGTTGCCTTGAGATGACTAAGGGGCACGCTCACAGAAAGCATCCTCGGCTGTCCCGGCTGGATTCTGAAGAGGGCGGCGCCAGTCAACATCCCCACATTACACTCCCCCTTCTCTTCTTTTTGCGGGTCATGGAGATGGAGTAAAACATCTCCGGCACAATAAGTGGAGATCTGATGGCGCTCGACAGGGTCACTGAAGATGACCTGCTGCTCACCGTTCACGGTCCATCCACTCTGATCCTTCGCCAAGACAAGATCATGAATAAAACTTATCCCCTCAGGATTATATGGTCGCAGAGCCACTACCAGCCAGGCGGCACCCCCGGCCTCTGCTCTTATTTCCAGAAGACACTGCGGGATGCCGGATCGCATCTGGACATGAGCCCGCGACTGGAGAATCAGATCATCCTGGACCATATCGGTCTGCACCACCACATCCTGCTCATACTCCAGGTGTTGCGTAACATTTTTCAGCCGGGACGGCAGGAGCTGACGGTGATCGTCGGTAACAATCCAACAATCAAGAGACCAGCCATCCCAGAAAGGGGTGACCAGCCCCCGGGGATCAACAATGGGAAGTTCATCAAAATCGGGGACACCAATGGCGGTCCAGTTTCTATGGGTAAGATTGATATGGGTAATGGAGAAGGCCCGGGGGATAAAGGCATCGTCTGCAGGATCAAACTGTCTTTCCACCCAGTAAGGCCACAACCAATCCAGGTTATGCTGGATGATCCTGCTGTTGATGAGACCGCGGGCATGGAGAACCACTCCGGCTCGCAGCAGTTCAATGGGTTCGCCCACCTCAGAGGGCTGGGCAAAGCGATGCAGACTGGCAAGCAGGGCGATCGGATCAATAAAGCCATGGCTTCGGGCGGCATGGCGGATCAGATATCTCCAGGGCAACCATTTCATCCACATTACTTTTTCCCTCCTGATGCATAAACCTCAAGCATCCTGCGCGCCAGGCGCGTGCCATAGATGAGCAAACCGAGGATAATCACAAAACCAAGTCCATACAAGAGCCACTGGGCCGGTGTCCTTTCCAGCCGTTGCGACCGCAGCATGGTCAGGTCGGCGGCCAGCGAACCCATGTAAACATTAAAAAAGGTGATGGGCATAATGCCCCAGAAGGTACCCAGGCAGAAATCACGGAGAGAAAAACCGGCAAGACCAAAATAATAATTGGAAAGTTTAAAGGGAAAAAAGGGAATGAGACGGGTAAGAAGGACCACACTCCAGCCCCTGCGCTGCGATAGATTGGCTATTAGCTGAAAACGCGGATTGTACAGGAAATAGCGGGCAATTTTTGTTGTCGCCAGAAAGCGGCGGGCAATCATAAAAGCCAATGCCCCACCCAAGGTGGTGGCAATAACCACATACATGCCACCATGGATAACACCAAACATGAAACCGGCGCCCAGGGTGAGGAGGACTCCCGGTAAGACTAAAACAACAATCAGGGCATCCACCAGGATGAAAAGCAGTGGCACCCACATCCCTTCTTGCAAGTTAAGCCATTCAAGGAAACGCAAGGCATGCTTGTCCATATCAAGCTGAAAGAAAACAGCGAGCCCCGCCATGACCAGCACGACAGTGAAGAGCAGATGTCTTTCCTCTTTGAGGTGGTAAATGATCTTCTTTATCATGGCCACGCGCCCCCTGATGCTCAGCAATCTGAAGAAAGAGATCCTTCCTCTCTCTTGAGCAGATATCAAGCCTGCACCCGTTCAATATTTATACTGCCCGCGTAATCCATTCATGAATCATGAACAGTATACTACAGAAATTGCAGATATCAAAAAAAGAAGGAGTGAATCCAGCGTATGCCAAAACACTCTTTTTTTTGTCAGGACGTTGGTTCAAGACCAGAAATGAGATATACTCAAATAAGATTGTAAATATCTTTTGGGAAGGACATATTTTCCTGAATCACTCAATAATCATCAACAGAGGAAATCAATACATGGCCAGTCTGCAAGGAACCCAAACCGAAAAAAACATCCTGACCGCCTTCTGCGGTGAGTCCCAGGCCCGTAACCGTTACACCTATTTTGCCTCCCAGGCCAAAAAAGAAGGATTCGTACAAATCTCCCAGATCTTTGAGGAGACGGCCAACCAGGAAAAAGAGCACGCCAAACGGCTGTTCAAGCTGTTAGAGGGCGGTGAGGTCGAAATCAAAGCCAGCTTCCCCGCCGGGGTCATCGGCGCCACCGTCGACAATCTCATGGAGGCGGCCGGCGGCGAATACTACGAGCACACCATCATGTATCCGGGATTTGCCAAGGTGGCAAGAGAAGAAGGGTTTCAGGCAATCGCCACGATCTTGGAGGCCATAACCGTCGCCGAAAGGCAGCACGAGAAGCGGTACCTGAAGTTAAAGGCCAATATTGAGGCCGGCCGTGTCTTCCAGCGGGAAGAAAAGGTCACCTGGCACTGCCTGAATTGCGGCTATCTTCACGCAGGAGAGAAGGCCCCGGAGAAATGCCCGGCCTGCGACCATGCCCAGGCCCATTTTGAGTTACTGGCCGAGAACTGGTAGTAAAAAACAAGAAACGAATTTCTAAGGTACTCATCATAAACAAATTGTGGGCACCACTGTACTGTATCCATAGCAGAACAGTGATTAGACTCATACAACAACAGAAGGCAACTTTATGAGTGATGAAAAGAAATGCCCGGTAACGGGAAGAACTACCAAACACGTAGTGGGCGGTAGGTCGAATCGCGAATGGTGGCCGAATCAGTTGAGTCTGGATATTCTGCGCCAGCATTCCTCCAAATCCAATCCAATGGGCGAGGATTTTAACTACGCTGAAGAATTCAAGAGCCTCGACCTGGGCGCTGTGAAAAAGGATTTACATAACCTGATGACCGATTCTCAGGACTGGTGGCCAGCGGATTACGGTCACTATGGACCTTTTTTTATTCGGATGGCATGGCACAGTGCTGGTACCTACCGCACCGGCGACGGCCGCGGCGGCGCAGGGACCGGTAACCAACGCTTTGCGCCCGTCAACAGTTGGCCTGATAATGTAAACCTCGATAAGGCGCGCAGGCTGCTTTGGCCGATCAAGCAAAAGTATGGCCGGAAAATATCCTGGGCCGACCTGATGATTCTCACAGGCAATGTCGCTCTGGAATCGATGGGATTCAAGACCTTCGGTTTCGCCGGCGGACGTGAGGATATATGGGAGCCGGAGAAAGACATCTATTGGGGAGCAGAGGATACCTGGCTGGGCGACAAGCGCTATTCCGGCGAGCGGGACCTGGAAGATCCGCTCGCTGCTGTGCAGATGGGTCTGATTTACGTGAATCCGGAAGGGCCGAACGGCGAACCGGATCCGCTCGCGTCCGGGCGGGACGTTCGGGATACGTTTGCACGCATGGCAATGAACGACGAGGAGACTGTCGCGCTCACCGCCGGCGGACACACCTTTGGCAAATGCCACGGCGCCGGCGATCCGGCGCTGGTTGGGCCTGAACCCGAGGCTGCTGGGATCGAAGAACAGGGACTCGGCTGGAAGTGCAGTCATGGCAGCGGCAAAGGTGGCGACCAGATTGGCAGTGGTTTGGAAGGCGCATGGAATCCGACTCCGACGAAGTGGGACATGAGCTATTTCAATATGCTGTTCGGCAACGAGTGGGTACTGACAAAAAGCCCGGCGGGCGCAAAGCAATGGACGCCGAAGGAGGCAACTGACAAAAATCTTGCGCCGGCCGCTCACGATCCGAAGAAGCGGGTTCCGATCATGATGACCACCGCCGACATGGCGATGCGGATGGACCCGATCTATGAACCGATTGCGCGGCGCTTCCATAAAAATCCGGAAGCGTTCGCAGATGCCTTCGCCCGTGCATGGTTCAAATTGACGCACCGAGACATGGGCCCTCGCGCACGCTATCTCGGCCCGGAAGTTCCTAGCGAAGAGCTGAGTTGGCAGGATCCGATTCCTGCAGTCGATCATGAGCTGATCAACGAAAGTGATATCGCCACACTGAAGGGCAAGATCCTTGATTCCGGTCTGTCTATCTCCGAGCTAATTGCAACCGCCTGGGCATCAGCTTCGACCTTCCGTGGTTCCGACATGCGCGGCGGCGCAAACGGCGCCCGCATTCGTCTGGCACCTCAGAAGGATTGGAAAG
>JANMTN010000287.1:0-3909 GCA_031390685.1 Desulfobulbaceae bacterium | reverse complement strand
GCAACCTCATTAGCAGCAAGGGCCGAACCGCCATTAAAACCAAACCAGCCGAACCACAACAGGCCTGTTCCCAGCAAGGTCATTGGCAGATTGTGCGGCATCATACTCGTCCGCCCATATCCCCGCCTGGGACCGACAACCAGAACAGCCGCAAAGGCCGCCGCCCCACAGGTCACATGCACAACCAGACCACCGGCAAAATCAAGCACACCCATCTGCGCCAACCAACCCCCCTTGGCCCATACCCAGTGACAGACCGGGTTATACACTAAAACAGTCCACAACAGGGCAAAGACCAGAAAAGGGGCAAACCGTACCCGCTCGGCAAAGGCACCGGTGATAAGGGCTGGGGTGATAATGGCAAACATGCACTGATAAATCATAAAAACAGTATGCGGGATAGTGGTTGCATAATCAAGGCTTGGGGCACTGCCCACCCCTTTTAAAGCAAACCATGACAAATCCCCTATCACCCCACCAATATCTGGGCCAAAAGACATCGAGTAGCCCAGATAGACCCACTCGATGGAAACAAGGGCAATCATGAAAAAACTCTGCATGATTGTCCCCAAAACATTTTTTCCTCGCACCATCCCGCCATAGAATAAAGCAAGCCCTGGTGTCATAAGTAACACCAGACCTGCCGCAGCCAGGATAAATGCTGTATCCGCTTTGTCCACTTTTCCCTCTCCTTGATAATTTGAACAATACGCACAGGGTCTCCCGCCCCGCCCCCTTTCATCCCATGACCGCTTCCTTGCACCAGACAGGAACTTCGCAAACAGCCCATAGAAACAATTTCATCATTATTCCTTAATACAAAAGGCATGCCAGGTACAGCAGCAAACAGTAACTATCGGAAACAATACGATATCATACCAAAAAAATGTCTATCGCCCATCATTTTATTATTACATTTTTGTTAAGCACAGCGAAAAAAATATCAATTTTGTCAACATTTATCCGTCCTAATAAAATAATACCATCATTTTTTCCCAATGAATTTATTTGCATTTTATAATACGGCTGGTATTCTTATTAAAAGAGGATATTGTTATTACCATTGTTACAGTTCTCACAGAGATGAGAACCTCCCTTGCCATGAATATTAATGGACATCACTTCCGGACCATCTGGCCAGACCCGGAGAACAAGCAGAATATCCGCATTATTGATCAACGCCAACTGCCGCACCAGTTTGTCATTGAAACTCTGGCTTGCCTGGACGACTCAATAAAAGCCATCAAGGATATGCACGTGCGAGGTGCCGGTCTAATTGGGGCTACCGCAGGTTTTGGCATGTATCTGGCAGCAATTAACGCCCCGGATCATGCCGTGAATGAAAACCTGGAGCAGGCTGCGATACTGCTGAATAGGAGTCGCCCCACCGCTAGAAATCTGGGATGGGCGGTTGCACGCGTTCTGACCGCCGTCAAAAAAATAGATGGCGAAGCAGAAAAGAAGCAGGCAGCATACAATACAGCCTGTGAGATTGCCGACGAAGACGCCGCTTTCTGCAAACAGATAGGCGTCCATGGCCTTGAGCTCATTGCCGCCATCAGCAGAGAGAAGAACGGAGAGCCGGTCAATATCCTCACCCACTGCAATGCCGGCTGGCTGGCCTTTGTTGATTATGGCAGTGCCACCGCCCCCATCTACGCGGCAAGAGACGCTGGAATTGCAGTCCATGTCTGGGTAGATGAAACCCGTCCCTGGAACCAGGGGGCAAAACTCACCGCATGGGAGCTGCAACAGGAAGGCATCGCCAATACCCTGATAACCGATAACACCGGAGGTCATTTAATGCAGAATGGCATGGTGGATATGGTTATTGTCGGGAGCGACCGTACCACCTGTACCGGAGATGTAGCAAACAAGATAGGAACCTATCTGAAGGCTCTGGCAGCCCATGACAACAACATCCCTTTTTATGTTGCACTGCCTTCATCCACCTTTGACTGGGAGTTGGAACATGGTGCCAAAATTCCCATTGAACAACGTTCTGGGGATGAAATCACCTCCATCAGCGGCATGAATGATACAACAGGCAAGATCGCGTCCATTCGACTCGTTGCAATTGGGACACAGGCAGTCAACTACAGTTTTGATGTCACACCAGCACGACTTATCAGCGGACTTATCACAGAAAGGGGAATTGTCCAAGCCAACAAAGAAGCGATTCACGCTCTTTTTCCGGACAAAAAACACAACTGACTCAAGGATAACTATGACGACATCAAAAGAACACAGACATTCTATTCGAAAAAGCTCCCTCCATCTTCTCGACTATCTTATCATCGACAAAAATGGTCTGCAAACTACATACTCCATGGGCCGGACTCTGGATGTAAGCGAAAATGGACTAAAGATGGAAACAGCCGAGCCAATATCAATGGGCGACACCTTGCTTATCACCGTTGGACTGGAGGATGATCTCGTAGACCTGCGTGGTGAGGTTGTCCACACAGAAATTCTTGACGAACGTTATATTACCGGCATTGAATTTCAGGATATACCTGCGGAGGGAAGAAGAATTTTTAAAAAATATGCCGAGGCCTTTCGCTCAATGCATACGAATAATGCCTAATTTTAGATCGAGATGTTTCTCATTGGGACAAAAGACTGTGCGGGGCAACATCTTTCCCCGCCTCAATGGCAGAGCCCTCAAGATAGCTATAGGCACCAATAGAAACATTTTCTCCAAGTATGCTGTCTCTGAGAAAAACTCCGGTTTCCAGGGTACAGTTTTTCCCTATAACGGAATGACCACTGATATGTACGCCTGGATAGAGAATGACATCCCTGCCTATTTTCACCTCAGGGGCAATGGAAGTAGTTGCAGGGTCATGCATGGTAATCCCATCCAGCATCAATTGGCGGTTACGCCGCATCTGTAATTCCTTGTGCGCCCCTGCCAATTCAATCCGTGAATTGACGCCAAGGACATCCTGAGGTAAATGTGTCCTATATGTTTCGACATGACGATTTTCTTCAGTAGCAATCGAAACGATATCAGTAAGATACACCTCTGCCTGACTGTTATTAGTTCCAACCTTTTTCAGGGTTGAAAAAAGAAAATCCGCATCAACGCAGTAAATCCCGGCGTTGATCTCTCTGATTTTTTTCTGCTCAACGGTAGCATCTTTTTCTTCAACAATTGAGAGCACTTTACCAGCATCATCGGCAATAATTCGTCCGTAATTCGCAGGGTTTTCAAGCAAAGTGGTCATAATCGTGAGCGGTCCACCATGGGCCAGATGTTGCACGTACATCTGCTTCAGAGTTTCAGCCTGAATGAGCGGGGTGTCACCACAAAGGATCATGACCGTGCCTTTTTTGCTGCCAATTATCTGCTCGGCACAGAGAACGGCATGACCAGTACCCAGCTGTTCTTCCTGGACACACAGCACTACGTCAAAGCCGGCAATGGATTGTTCGACATCATCACGCTGGTGACCAATAATGACAATGGTTTTATCTGCCGCCAAGGGCTTGACCGCAGTCAGTACATGATGCAGCATCGGGGCATAAAAAACATGATGCAAGACCTTGGCTTTTTCTGATTTCATGCGAGTCCCTTTACCCGCGGCCAGAATCACAAGAGAAAGAACTGATTGATCAAACACAATAATTCCTTTTTTTGGGTAAAATATATCCTTCACTGAAGCAGTCCATGTGAAAAGAGCAAAATAATATCAAATTAATTATCCAGAAATTAGCAATCTGTCAAGAAAAGGGAGGAAGACAGAAGGCCAAGGAAGGCAGGGTGTTTTCGGACTTCCAAAACATTTTCATATCATCAGACGCAGGAAAGCCCCAATCAGGAGGTCTGATTGGGGCTTTTTATATAAAAAATTCGGCGGCGTCCTACTCTCCCACATAGTCACCCATGCAGTACCATTGGCGCAG
>JANMTN010000270.1:0-3503 GCA_031390685.1 Desulfobulbaceae bacterium | reverse complement strand
GGACTCAAACTGATGGTGCTGGGCGCGATCCAGACCGGCGACAAGGGCTGCGCCTGCCCGGAAAACAATGTGCTGCGCCGGATGCTGACCAAGCTCCTGTTGTCACCCAATCAGGTGGTCCTGCTCGACATGGAGGCAGGAGTGGAACACCTGGGACGGGGCACCATTGCCGGCATTGATCGGTTACTGATTGTGGTCATCCCCTCCCGCTCTTCTATTCGTACAGCCCTCAAGATCAAGAAACTGGCAGAAGATGTCAAAATACCCAGGATTGATTTTATCGGCAATCTGATCAGGGATGAGCAAGATCGTCAGTTTCTGATCGCAGGATTAGGCTCCACGCCCATTGCCTTCTTCGCCGACTCCCAGGCAATCAGAGAGGCGGAACGGGCTGAAATCCCACTGACCCACATTTCCGCCCCGGCAGAGAACGTGCCACGACTCCTGATGGAGGCCTTGACCAGATAAGGCCCTAAGGCAATTCCCCTGCCACATGCACCTGCCAATCAGTGGACCGTTTAAGGGCGCCTCTCGGGTGATTCAAAAGATCAGGGGAACGAGGAGGCGGTTATCTCGATCACCTCAAACTCACGGGTGCCGCCAGGGGTCTTGGCGATTACATCATCCCCCACCTCTTTGCCCAAAATACTTTTGCCAAGCGGCGAGAATACGGAGATAGAGCCCTTCTTCACATCAGCCTCTTCCGTGCCCAGGAGCTGATAACAGACCTGATCATCCGTTTCCAGATCCAGCAAGGTCACCACCGTTCCAAAGACCGCTCGTTGCGTAGGCACTTCCATACAGTTAATCACCTCGGCACGACCCAGCTTATCCTTCAGCTCCCTGATACGTCCTTCAATATGCCCCTGACGCTCTTTGGCCGCATGATACTCCGCATTTTCCTTCAGATCTCCATGGGCCCGGGCAACCTCAATCGCCTTGACCACATCAATCCGTTCAATCTTCTCAAGACGCCGGAGTTCATCGCGAAGCTTCTGATACCCCTGAGTCGACATTGGTACTCGTTCAACCATTCTTTCCTCCTGTTCAAATAAAAAAACCTGCAAATTGTGACAACAATCCGCAGGGATATGAGTCTCATTAAGAGCCGCCACGAAACAAGCTCTGCTTTTTCGATTAGTTCGTTACTCGTCTTGACCTTTCAGACGACACGGCGTTATTACATTATAAGGGCTTACCAGCGATACACCAGCGACAAGGCGATATCCTTGCGGATCACCTGACCGCCCTGAATCAAATCAAAACTACTACTTACTAAAAAATGACGACTCATTTCAAGAAAAATATCGCCACCAAAGGTATGACTATCGTACCCACCATCTTCATACCCAAAGGCATAATCAAGGGTATAGTAACTGGGAGTACTTCGGCCCAGCACATCCGCGGCCAGTTGGTGCTCAAAATGAACAGAGACAAGATTCTGCCAATATTCCTTGGGACTCCAGTAAGGGTGATCACCAGGGGCAAAGCCATTTTCATAGGAGAAGTCCCGGCCCATATTGCCATCGGCATTATGCAGCAACTCCTGACCATAGGTGACCTGCAGCAGGGTCGGTTCACTGTGAAGGATATAGGAAGCCCAGACATAATAACGATTCTGATGGTTGGCGTCACTATATTCCCTGAACAGATATTCCCCGCCGCAAAACAGACGTGAAGAGAGATCTACCCTGACACCACCTTCCATGTCCCGCTTGCTGATCCCCTGTGCCAGGGCCTGCACCGTATCATCCACCACATCCTGCCGCAGACGGAGAGAACCATGCAGTTCATCTCCTATCCGGCCACGCATCTCCAGATCATAGAGGGGAGTAATAGCATATTGAGCGTGGTCATGTTCCTCGTCAGATTTATCGGCGCCGATTCTGGTAATAAAATCTATATTAGAAAGGGGATAGAAAGAATATGCCGCCAGGAATCTGTTGCGCCACAGGGCCTGATCCGTCTCTTCAGCAACGGCATGAATAGTGCTCCAACTGACATCCAGCTCCTGACGAAGGGTCGGCAGCATCCAGACACTGGCCCCGCCCCGTTTCTGTTTAATATCCAGGTATCCGTCGCGACCGCCGAGAAAGGAGTATCCAGAATCAATCATCACCTTTGGTTTTCTCTTTAACGTGTTGCGCTCCATGGCTTCAGGGAGATCAGGATAGCCTGGATTTTCTCGTCCGATCTCTTCATAGAGCAGGGCCTCTTTCCCCAAGAGTCCAAGACGGCTGTAAATCCCGGCAAGATCAAAAAGAGACTCGGGTGAAGGATTTCTTTCCACCACCGCCTGATACTCTTTCATGGCCTGATAATAATCACCCTGCGCCAGCGCCCTCCTGGCAGAGAGTTCCCTGGCTACCAGTTGCTGCCAGCGATATTCTGCATAGAGCTCAGCGCCAATCCTGCCGACTGGCAGTCCACGCTGGGTCATGACAAATGCGGGATCCATCACCACGGTCAGGCGATCCGGCTCCGCGGGATGAGTAAAGGTGATTACATTCCAGAAGGTTTGTCGCGGAGGAGGTAAAATGAGTTGTACCTGTTGTTTTTTCACCTTTTCAGCAAAAAGCATGTCCACAGAAGGCTGCAACAGGGTGTCATATACCGCAACCGCCGCCACCCATTGCCGGTCAGCCCACAGGGCCCGGGCCAGAATCAGCCTCTGCCACACCGCTAAATGGCTGATATCAGGAAAGGCCATAATCCCTTTGCCAAGACCTTTTTGTCTGGAGGGAGCCAGTTTTTCGATGATCTGCTCAAATAATGCCAGCTTGAACTCCGTCTCCAGTGACTTTCGGGCAAAGCTGAGCTCCGAAGGATAGTCAGCAGCAAGGGTCTGCAAGGCGGCAAAGGCCGCATCCAGACTTCCCTGTTCCCGCAGGAGATCCGCCTGGAGCACGCGGGCCGCCACTGATTCCGGCACCTCCTTTGAGGCCATTTGCACATGCTGAAGGGCCGCCTCAGTGGCTCCATACTTTTTTTCCAACTGCGCGGCCTGCATCAGGATCAAGAACCTGTTGCCGTAATTTTTACTCAGCACTCCATCAACAACCTTGTCCTCCTGCATCTTTCCTGACAAACCAGCATCCAGTAACTGACCAAGGATCAAGGGTTCCAGATCCAGCGGATGCTCCTTGAGGATTTCCGCTATCAGGTCATGACCTTTGCCATATTGTTTATCCTGCAGATAGAGATGGGCCAGCATAAGGTCCACCTGCTCTTTCATCCCGCTCTCTTGCGGGCAATGCTGAACAAGCAATGCCCGGTATTCCACAACACTGTCGATAGCCTTGCCCAATTTCCCTGCCGCGGCCAGTGTCCTTGCCCGGAGCAAGGCCAGATCCTTCCCGTTATTCCCGCAGCCTGCCGAGACGACGGAATATTCTGGCTGTTCGGATAAAAGCGCACCCCAGGCCCAGGCGAGATCAGGTTCTTTGCTCTGCAAGGAAAATTCAACCAATTGGCGAAGAGTGGATTCTATTGCCACGCCATCC
>JANMTN010000264.1:0-3534 GCA_031390685.1 Desulfobulbaceae bacterium | reverse complement strand
AGTGGATTATGGTGGACGGCAGGACAAGGTGCAGATTTATAATCTGCAGCAGCCCTTTTCCGAGGTTGAACCCGCCATGAAATGGGACGGAGAGTGGCATATTACCCTTGAAGTCTTTCGTGACCTCGGTCTGGCCTTCTGTGTGGTCATGATCCTGATTTATATGCTGATGGTTGGCTGGTTCAAGGATTATTTCACTCCCCTGGTAGTCATGGCGGCCATCCCCTTTTCCCTGATTGGCATCCTGCCTGCCCATTGGGGATTCGGCGCCTTTTTTACCGCCACCTCCATGATCGGTTTTATGGCCGGCGCCGGCATTGTGGTGCGTAACTCCATCATCCTCGTGGATTTTATCGAGCTGCGGATCAGTCATGGCCTGCCCCTGGCTGAGGCGGTGGTTGAGGCCGGGGCCATCCGCTTCCGGCCCATGCTGCTCACCGCCCTGGCGGTGGTGGTTGGCGCCTCGGTGATCCTGGCCGATCCGATCTTCCAGGGGCTGGCCATCTCGTTGATGTTCGGCGAGATAGCCTCCCTGCTGATCAGCCGCATGGCGGTACCGGTGCTCTATTTCATGCTGAAAAATAAACAGAAGGCGCACGCTTGAAAGACTCCACTTATATAACATCCCCACAGCAGACCGATCTTTATCCTGCCTTAGAGCGAGACCCAGGCCCATCATATACCCTGGTTGCCACCTGTGCTGCCGGTTTGGAATCCCTTGTTCAGGATGAAATTGCCTCCTTTGGCGGCCGAGAGATCGTTCGGGCCAAGGGTGTTGTCACCTGGCAGGGGGATCTGGCCAGCGGCTATCGGGCCTGTCTCTGGTCCCGTTTTGCCTCGCGCATCCTGCTGCAGCTGGCTGAGTTTACGGCAGCGGACGACACGGAGCTCTACGATCATTGCGGCACCATCAACTGGCAGGAGCACATGGATAACAGCTCCACCTTTGCCATTGACTGCACCCTGAACGATTCCGCCATCACCCACAGCCAGTATGCCGCTCTCAGGGTCAAAGATGCGCTGGTGGATCAGTTTCGGGAGCGGAGCGGCGAACGACCTTCGGTCCGGGTTGAACGACCGGATCTGCAGATCCGGCTCCATATCCATAGCGACCGGGCAACCCTGTCCCTTGATCTTTCCGGTGAGAGTCTGCATCGTCGGGGCTACCGGGTGGAGGGCGCCATTGCCCCGTTGAAGGAAAACCTGGCCGCGGGCATTGTGGCCCTGGCCGGCTGGAACAGGGATATGGCGATTGACACCCTCTTTCTTGATCCCATGTGCGGCTCCGGCACCCTGCTCATTGAGGCGGCCCTGCTCTATGGTGATTCCGCACCCGGCCTCTGGCGCAGCTATTTTGGTTTTATGGGCTGGAAGGGCCATGATGAGGGGCTCTGGTCCCGGCTTGTTGACGAGGCGGTAGCGCGGGAAGAGGCCGGGCTGGATCGGGCCTGGCCCATGATTCTTGGCTATGATGCCGATCCGGTGGTGGTGGCGGCGGCCCGCAAGAATATTGAACAGGCGGGCCTGACGGGGAAGATCCGGGTCAGACAGGGTCAGCTTGCCAACCTGAAACGGCCGGCCGCCAAGGGGCTTCTGGTCTGCAATCCGCCCTATGGTGAGCGTCTCAATGAGGTGGATGAGGCGGTCCAGCTCTATCGGGCTTTGGGGAGGGTCGCGCGGCAGGAATTTGTGGGCTGGCAGGTGGGAATCTTCATCTCCAACCCTGATTTTGCGGATCGGATCGGTCTGTCGTGGCAGGCCAGCCATCGTCTCTTTAACGGGCCGCTCGCCTGTCGCCTGTTTTGTGCTGAAGTGGCGGAATCTGGCCCGGAACAGGTGTTTCAGTGGCAGGTCGCAGCAGAGACGTTTCAGGGGGAGGGGTCAGAGTTTGCCAACCGCCTGAGCAAAAACCTGAAGAAAATGCTCAAATGGGCGGACCGGGAAGGGATCAGCTGTCTGCGCGTCTATGATCGTGATCTGCCTGAATATAATGTGACCATTGATCTCTATGGCAAGTGGATTCATGTGCAGGAGTATGCCCCTCCGGCCACCATTGACCCGGAGCTGGCCGCGACGCGCTTCAGTCTGGCCCTGGCCATGATCCGTGAGGTCCTGGGGGTGCGGAGGGACCGGATTTTCATCAAGACCCGCAAGAAACAGAAAGGCAAGGAGCAGTACCAGAAACAGGGCAGCCGCAACAAGATGTATGAGGTGCGGGAGGGGGACTGCTTTTTTCTGGTCAACTTCACCGATTACCTGGATACCGGCCTGTTTCTCGATCATCGGATCACCAGGATGCGGATTGGCCAGCTTGCTGCCGGCAAGCGATTTCTCAACCTGTTTGGTTATACCGGAACGGCGACCATCCACGCGGCAAGGGGCGGGGCGGAATCGACTACTACCGTTGACCTGTCAGCCACCTATCTCAGCTGGGCGAGGATGAATCTGGCCCTGAACGGCTATGGCGGCCCGGCCCACCTCACGATCCAGGAGGATTGTCTGCGCTGGCTGGAAGATCCCCGTGGTCGGTATGACCTGATTTTTGTTGATCCGCCCACCTTTTCCAATACCAAAAAGGAAAATCGGGTCTTTGATGTGCAGCGGGATCATGGGCGGCTGCTGGAGCTTGCCATGCGCCATCTGGCCCCCGGAGGTCTGCTGATCTTTTCCACTAATTTCCGCAAGTTTGTCCTTGATGAATCCTTAGGCCAGCGTTTTGCCATCCGTGATATCAGCCGTGAGACCATTCCTCTGGACTTTGAACGGCACAGCCGGATTCATCAGTGCTGGGAGTTTCGAAGCCAGGAACCTTAAAAAAGAACCTATTTGGCAACCTGCCGCACCCTGTTTTCCTGCCTCTGACCTTTATTGACGACGGTTTAGTGAAAAGAAGTTGAACATGAGTGGCCGACTTTACAAGATAATGGGTGGCATTGTTAAAAATATCCACTGGACAATCAACCATTTCATGGCCATATTTCGTAATTACCAATGATGCCTGGACCAAATCACTTACGACACCAATACACAATACAGCTACCTCTTTTTTAACCAAATACCCATAAAGGAAGCCTCCATGATCATCACCGACTGGATTCACACCATCGCCGGATTTTTCATCCTCCTCTCTTTAGCCCTGGGAGTTGAGGCAAGCCCCCTCTTTCACCATTCATACTGGCTCTTTGTCGCCGCCTTTGTGGGAGCCAATCTCTTCCAGTTCGGATTCACCAAATTCTGTCCCCTGGGCATGACCCTGAAGGCCTTGGGAGTTCCCGAGACACGCTGCTGCAGCTCTGCAGAATAATCTCAACAAACAATGTTCGTGTGGAATCTTATTTGCTCCACACGAACATTGCGCCTGTTCAATGTACTGAACAGGAGATACATGGGTCATAGGCCCGCACCAGCATCTCCGCCAGCAACTCAATCTCTTTGTCAGTCTTGCCCCGACCTACACAGAACAAGGCAAGCTCCTCAATATCATGACGGATATTGGCGTGATTCTGGCTGGTGGGGATTACACAATCGGCCTTG
>JANMTN010000251.1:0-5664 GCA_031390685.1 Desulfobulbaceae bacterium | reverse complement strand
CAAGAAGGAAGAAAAAAAGGGGCAGATGTCATAAACAGTATGAATGATCAGCAACCGAATGATCCTTTGCATGGTGTTACCCTTGAGATGATTCTTGTCCGTCTGCTTGAGAAGTATGGCTGGGAGAAAATGGGCAGGAAGGTTAAGATAAAATGTTTTACCAGTGAGCCAAGCATCAAGTCCAGTCTGGTATTTTTGCGAAAAACCCCCTGGGCCAGGAAAAAGGTTGAGGACTGGTATGCCCGTAATTTTGTTAAAGTCTGGAAAGAGGTTCAGGGGTAAATTCTTTTATTCCTGAACCTCTTCTCCGAGGTGCTCGTTGCAATGAAGGGGCCACAATCCCGATTTTCCTGATCGGTTTATGTCCCCGTAATGCCAACAAAGGCCAGGGCCAGAAAGGAACCGGCAAGACCCCACCAGAAATCCCCCCAGCTCCAGTGGCCTTTGCTCCACAGGTCCAGTCCCTCTTTTATCACCGTCACCACAATCCCGGCACAGAACAACGGCGTCCAGTAGATGCCGGCCATGGTCAGGAAAAATCCCCAGAAAAAATGGACCTGCAGGTCAAGCCTGAAGATGTCCATGATCGTATTCCCATATCGCTGATATCTTATCAGAATGGACCCGGAGGGCTTATTGGTATGCAAACTAATACCCCCTGGCCTGGGCCATGGCCTTCTGAAAGGGTTCAGCCGAACGTTTGATTACGTCATCGGAGATGCAAAAGGCTAGCCGGAAATAGCCCGGAGCGCCAAAGCCGCGGCCCGGTACTGCCAGGCTCTTGTGCTCCTGGAGGATGGCGCAGAAGGCCACATCATCGACAATGGGAGACTTGGGGAAGATATAGAAAGCGCCCTTAGGGGGCATGAATTCATACCCCGCTTCCGTGAGAATCCGGCAGAACAGCTCCCGCCTGCGGGCGTAGATGGAGTTGTCGATGCTCACGTCCTGGAGTCTCGCCACCGTCCGCTGCATGAGGGCCGGGGCATTGACAAAACCGAGGATGCGGTTGGCCAGGGTAAGGGCGCCCAGCAGGGCGGCCTTATCCTTTATCTCGGGATGGACGGCCAGATAGCCGATCCGTTCACCGGGCAGGGAGAGCTCCTTGGAGTAAGAGGAGAGGACAATGCTGTTCCGGGTGGCCAGGAAGGCGCTGCCCACTTTATGGTTGTCGAAGACAATTTTGCGATAGGGCTCATCGGCAATGAGGTAGATGGTGGTTCCGAGTCTGTTGCCGGCCTCGTCCAGGAGTTTGCCAAGGGCGTTGAGCGACCCCTGCGAGTAGATCTGGCCGGTGGGGTTGTTGGGTGAATTGATGAGAATGGCCTTGGTCTTAGCGGTGATGACCGCCTTGATGGCTGCAAGATCTATGTTGAATTCCTGGTCGGTGGCCACGACCTTGCTGACTCCTCCATGGTTGTCGACATAGAAGTTGTATTCGACAAAATAGGGGGCTAGAAGAATGACCTCATCCCCTGGGTTAAGCAGTGATTTCAAGACGATATTGATAGCGCCTGCCGCCCCGCAGGTCATAAGCATGTCACCGGCCGCGACCGCGACCCCTTGTTCGGCCGAGATCCTGGCGGCCAGGATCTCACGAACCCATGGATATCCGCCATTAGGCATATAGGCGTGGACGCCGGGTGACTCGTCGGCCGCAATCTCCTTGATTATGGTGGTAAATTCAGGCGGCGGCGGGACATCGGGGTTGCCCAGACTGAAATCAAAGACATTCTCGGCCCCATACTGGGCCTTCATCCTGGTTCCTTCCTCAAACATCTTGCGAATCCAGGAAGATGTTTCGGCAAAAGCGCGCATCTTATCAGAAATAGACATGGTTCTCCCTTATCTTGGTTCTCGTTTATCGTTTTTTGAAATATTCGTAGGCGACATTGATCTCTTTCATCTTTTCTTCCGCGACCCGGCGGAACTCCTCGCCAAGGTGCACCACCTTGTCGGGATGATACTTCATGCTCAGGGTGCGATAGGCTTTTTTGACTGTCTCCATATCGGCTCCGGGCTCCAGGCCAAGCACTGCGTAGTAGTGGGTCGAAGAATCCCTTGGGGCGGCGCCGGGCTGCTGCCGGCGGTACATGTATTTGGCCTCAATGGTCCGTTGGTCATAAGTGGAAATCTGCAGATAGGCGGCAATGTTGCGCGCCACTTCAAGCTCTGCTTCCGTGACCGCACTCTTGGTGTAGAGGATCTGATAGATCAACTCCAGCAGGATCAGTCTGGGTTCATAGGCAAAGGTGGTCCTGAACTCCTGGAGCAGGGACTCCAGGGGCTGGGTTGCGGCAACCGCCTCCTTGATCAGGTCCTTGACCCAGAACATCTGGGCCTGAGAATAGTGGAGGTTATACTGGAAAAAACGGTGGATAGTGGAGATCTCTTCCCGGGTGATCTTGCCGTCGATCTTGGCAATATTGATCAGGATCTGGATCAGGAGCCAGACAAAACGATTGTGGCTTTCGCTCTGGGATGCCTCATAGCTTGAGACCTTTTTCTGTACCCAGTACGTGAATCCCCAGAAGATGGCAATGAAGATGAGGACGCCGGCCATCCCCGAAAAGATGAGCGCGCCCACAAAATTCAACAGGGCAGGGGCGCCGCCTGTGAGCAGGATGATGAGAAACAGGAGCAGCAGGCAGCCGCCGCAACCTGGTTGTTTGTGCTGTTGATAAGGCATTTTGGTCTTTATTTATGGCATCTGTAGTGGTTTATAGCAAAAAATTATCTGTTTTCCGGCTCCTGAAACAAAGCCTCGACAAATTCGCCTGGATCAAAATCGCGCAGGTCTTCGAGCTGTTCTCCAATGCCGATAAAACGGATGGGAATTTTCAGCTCGCGGCAGATATTGACCACGATCCCACCCTTGGCCGTGCCGTCCAGTTTAGTCAGGGTCAGGCCGGTGATATCAACCGTGGCGTTAAAGAGTTTGGCCTGAGAGATGGCATTCTGACCGGTGGTGGCGTCAAGGATCAGCATGACCTCATGCGGGGCGCCTGGTATCTTTTTGCCGATAACCCTTTTGATCTTTTTCAGCTCTTCCATCAGGTTGACCTGGGTATGAAGGCGTCCGGCCGTGTCAACAATGACCACGTCATAGCCTTTAGCGAGAGCCACGTCCATGGCATCAAAGACTACTGCGGAGGGGTCAGCGCCTTCATGCTGAGAGACTACCTGCACCTTGTTGCGCTCTCCCCATATCTTTAACTGGGCGACCGCTGCCGCCCGGAAGGTATCGGCGGCCACCAGTAACACGGACTGTCCGGCATTGGTGAATTTATGGGCGATCTTGCCGATAGTCGTGGTCTTGCCAACACCATTGACCCCGACAACCATAATGATAAAGGGTCCTTTGTCGGGCATGACCAGTTCGGCTGGCCGGTCTGACTCCATGATAAAGGAACGGATTTTTTCCTTGAGCACTTTTTTGAGCATCTGCGGATCGGAAAGCTCCTGACGTTTGACCTTGCGCCGGGCCTCGTCGAGTAGTTCCTGGGCGGTATTGACCCCCAGGTCGGCGGTGATCAGGATTTCTTCCAGGTCGTCGAGAAGCTCTAGATCGATTTCTTTTTTACCAAGAAAAAGGGTGTCAACCCGATAGACAAGGGATTCCTTGGTCTTGGTTAATCGTTCCGAGAGCCGCTGAAACAGGGAGCTTTCCTTGCCGGAGCTGGCCTGGTTTTCTCCCGGATCAGGGGGAGACGGGAGCGGCGACAGGGACTCTATCGGGGTGGATATTGCTTGCGTATCTTCCCAGACGGTGGAAATTGGTTGCGGAGAAATCTCGGCGGCCCGAGAGGGCGCGGGTTGATCTGGTTCTGTCTGGTCAGGAAATGCCTGGTCTGAAGCCGGAATCTGATCTTCTTTTTTACTGAATTTTTTCTTGAACCAGCCGAGCATAAGGCTTCCTTTAAGACGTTTTCAATATCTTTATTGAGATGTTCCTGCTTCTTGACAGGGATTATGTATGAAAAAATATATTACGGCCAGACCGGGCAGAAAGCAACATAAACAGTATTTTCAGGGGCCGTCATGAAATAACCAGTGCCCCTAAAACCATTTCGTTACGGCCGCTTATGCATCCCGATGGTCATGTTGTTTTCTTGTAGCGGCCTGGGGACATCCGGCATGGCTTTCTTCAGGATTTCATTTGCATTTACAGATATCAGGATTACTGTACTAAAAGTTTGTGTCACTGTGTGCAGGATGAGCCGGTAAGCTTATCTTGTGCCGGATAAACGTAAGCATTACCCTTTTAAAAGTAAATGTTTGTCTTTTTCATATGGTTCATATTATTGGAGGATGTACGATGTCGAGTTCGTGTGAAACAAGCAGTTCCTGCTCAAGCAAGTCTTGTGGCAGTCAGGAATCACAGCAGGCCCGGATGGCCCAGCAGGACAATGCCATTACCCGGTCACTGGGAAAAATTAAACACAAGATCCTGGTCATGAGCGGTAAGGGCGGGGTTGGGAAATCCACTGTTTCTGTCAATCTGGCCCTGGGTCTGGCGAAAAGAGGCCATCAGGTGGGACTGATGGATGTCGATCTCCATGGTCCGGATGTGATCCGGATGTTGAATCTGAAGGGAAACATGGAGCCACCCGCAACCCCGGACGGCCTGGTGCCGCCGCTCAAGTACAATGATAACCTGAAGGTCGTCTCTCTCGAATACATGATGAAGGACCGCGACGAGGCCATTATCTGGCGCGGCCCCCTGAAGATCCAGGCCATCCGTCAGTTTGTCGCTGACATGGATTGGGGTGAACTTGATTATCTGATCATTGACGCCCCTCCGGGCACTGGTGATGAACCCCTGTCCGTGGCCCAGACCATCCCCAATGTCAAGGCCATAGTGGTGACCACTCCTCAGCAGGTAGCCCTTGCCGATGTGCGCAAATCCATCAGTTTCTGCAAGACCGTGAACATGGAGATTACCGGTGTGGTTGAGAATATGTCCGGTTTTGTCTGCCCGCACTGCAATCAGACCGTTGACATCTTCAAGACCGGTGGCGGTGAAGAGCTGGCCCGCGAGTTTGATCTGCCGTTCTTAGGACGGGTTCCCATGGATCCGAAGGTGGTTATTGCCGGTGATGATGGGGCTCCGTATCTGACTTCTGATGCGGTAAGTCCGGCCATCGAGGCCTTTGCCGCCGTGGTGACGGCTGTGGAAAACCGTCTGCCGCCTCTCTCGGCAGCAAAACCTTCGCTGAATATGGCGGCTGCCACCACCAGCAGTTGTGGTTGCGGCGGCGGTGGGTGTGATCCTGCCAAGTGTGATTGCTGAGCAGTTGCTGATTAACCAGTGACCAGTGAACAGGAAGAGTGAATCATTCAATATTCTCTCTTCCTGTTTTTTTTTGTAAATTTTTCTGATAATCAAACCTATGTTTATTAAACAACTGACTGTCGGGATGATGGGCGTCTGCTGCTATATTGTCGGGTGCACCAAGACCGGCAAGTGCGCGGTAATTGATCCCGGCGGTGATGAAGAGCGGATTCTGGCCGAGGTGAAGCGGGCAAAGCTTACCATTGAGTATATCATTGCCACCCATGGACACCCCGATCATGTCTGCGGCAACAGGCGGATCAAGGAGGCGAGCGGTGCGTCCATTGTCATGCATGAGGCGGATGCGGTCTTCTTTGCCCGGCCTGATA
>JANMTN010000199.1:0-3761 GCA_031390685.1 Desulfobulbaceae bacterium | reverse complement strand
TCTGCATTCCTGCCTATCTCAGTGTCAGCCGCGGGCATATTGTATTCTGTGACCGTCATTTCTGTCCTGCCGTTACCGAGGTCTTTGAAGGTGACAACGGTGAGTACATCCTTTGGGAATTCCGCAGGCAGACCCAAAGTTAGGGGGTTGATGAGTTTGCCATCCTTGTCAGCCATGTTTCGGATGAATTCGATCCGCTCCATCGGCACGATCTTTTGATAGGCCCACGCGCTGTACATGTCCTGCCCGCCGAAATCTTCTGGCGCACGCATGCAGACAATGGATGTGCCGCCTTCACGGAAATCCATTTTGGCGCTGGGGGATGTAAAGTGATCCGGTCCCCACCATTTCATCACGTGTTCGGGGTCAGTCCAGGCTTTCCACACCAGTTCGATCGGTGCATCAAAGATACGGGTAACTTTGAGATCGCGTGTTTTCATGGGCGAATCATTTTCCATCATAGGCTTTTTGTAAATCCGCAACAATGATCTTTTGCATCTTAAGCATGGCCTGCACAACTCGTTGGGCCTTCTCAGGATCCTGGTCACCCATCAATTCCATCAAGGCTGATGGAATGATCTGCCACGAAAGACCATATTTATCTTTGAGCCAGCCGCACATGCTTTCCTCGCCGCCATCGGCGATCAGCTTGTTCCACAATTCATCCACTTCGGCCTGATTTTTGCAGTCTACAAAGAACGAGATGGCTTCGGTGAACTTGAACTGCGGCCCGGCGTTCAGTCCCATAAATTGCTGCCCATCCAGTTCGAACGTCACTGATTGAGCTATTCCATTAGGTCCGGGACTGACATTGAGTACTTTTGAATTTTTGAAAATGGAAACGTAAAAATTCATCGCCTCCTCAGCCTGGTTATCGAACCACAAGAATGGTGTAATTTTTTGCATGTCAGTCTCCTATAATAGGTTTTTTTAATTCCACAGACTCTTTCTTTCACGAGAGTCTGGCAATCAGCTTAAGATGTCAGGTTTGTCTGATTCCCGGCGATACTTCAAATTTTCATCATCATGTTTTCTCCATTTGATTATCATATTGATCGCCGATGTCACTACTTTATGACCCGAAAGCGAATATGTGTGACATCCAAACCCTCTACTACCCATAATCGTTCCAGGTCAATTGGCCCGGTGCCTAAATAGTCAAATAAGTGGACACCTCCACCCAGCAGAACAGGAGCAAGATCGATCTGTATTTCATCGATCAAGCCCACTTTAATGCACTGCTGCACAATATCTGCGCCCACGACATCCACATTCTTATCGTTCGCGGCTTGGAGGGCCCGTGCAACGGCGCTTTCAACACCATCCGTAATGAAGGTGAACGGCGAGCCTTCCTTGACCCATTCCTGTGGAATGTTATGGGTAACAACAAAATACTGTGCGCCTGGCCCTCCAGGAGGATTGCCACCCCATCCACCGGCGATGTCGAAGGTCCTGCGCCCTGTCACCGACGCGCCGATCAATGGCCAGGTTTTCTGAAGAAGCTCGGCACTGGGTCGTGAGATATTAAACACCATGCCGGTGCCTGGTACCAAAAATTCGGTATCGCCGCTGCTATACCACTTAAAGAGCCGCTCACCACCATCGCCCAGACCATTATCAGGACCGTCATTCGGCCCGGCGATAAAACCATCCAGTGACGTTGATAACTCTACAATTACTTTGCTCATATTTATTCTCCTTGTGTCTACTTTAATTAAAGCAATTAAAGCCTTTCTTACATCTTTCCTAAAACTTCGTCAAGACGTTCATACCCTTCATTAATGCCGCGCTCCATACCAGATTGGACCATGCCGTCTCGATCAGAAACAGATTGAAAAACGGAGTGAGACGTTAGCTTCGTCCTGTTATTTGGCAGGGCTTCGAGGGTCATTGTTTCGAGAGTCACATGTCCGCTTTCGGGAAGACCTTCGAATTCAAATGTCTGGATCACCCGCTCTGGAGAAACTTCATGAAACACGCCGTGAAAACCAAATTCGTTGCCGTCCTTATCCTGTTGGATAAATCGGTACCTGCCGCCGCTCACAGGTTCGAACGCTTCAATGGTGGTGGTTAGATCGCGCGGTCCAATCCATTGGGCAAAAAGATCCGGATCGGTATGCGCCTTAAAAACAAGCTCGCGAGGAGCATCGAACTCTCTTGTGATGAAGAGATCGAGTTTACCTGGCTCAACTGTGATGGTTGTTTTATTTTTTGATGGCATGATATTTCTCCTTTTTGAATTTCCGGTAAGAGGTCGTCTTTCACGAAGAACGTTATCGTGTCACATTCCGTGTGTGCTGGGCGACAGTTGTCGCCCATACGCAATAGAATACTATCAAGAGCCTATTTGCCCATCCGACCAATGCTATTACTCCATCAGGTAATGTTGTTATTGTTGTTTCAGCAGTCATATCCCCACCAGCCTGGGTATAGGTAATAATCAAAATGGCAAAGGCCGCAGCCATCAATACAACACTTATCCAGGTCAGGTTGGCTGTCCAGAGAAGTGCTTTCTTCGCAGCGGACCATGCCTGGGTGCGGCCAAGACTCACGCTGATCAACATAGCTGCAATTGGAAGGCTGCCGATCCCTATCATTGCCGACAAACTGTGAAGAGAATCGTTGATATCAAATACGGATGCCATTGCCTCGCCAACGCCTGCGGCGATAAGAAAGACCAAACCAATTTTGCCAGCACACGTTCCTACGTCCGACCAAATCGCAAAGGCTAAGGCCCAGGAGCTTATTGCCCAGGCAACAAACATCAGTGATAGCACCCAGCCATACTGTCCGTTGGCATATTCACTCACCATTCGCCATGAAGGATTAAACTCCGGGCTGAGAATGTGTAGAGCCGCAAGGAAAACCAGACACGCAATGGATGCCATAAACGAGATGCGTCCTGCGACTTGTGAAATTGCCGTTTCCGACCCGGCTGCGTCCTTATCTTTTGATATTATTTGGTTCATGTTATTTGTCCTTTTTTTGCATTTCCTGTAAAACTATGTCGAGGCGATCAAACCGCTCGTTCCAGAACTGCTCAAAGGGCGTGACCCAGTCAAATATGGGCCTGAGTCGTTCCGCATTGACCCGATACATTCGCTGACGACCAACCCGCCTCTCGCTCACCAGCCCAACCTGCTTCAACACCCCAAGGTGTTTACTCACCGACGGCTGGTTCCAGCCAAGTCTTTCCACGATCTCGTTGACTGATAATTCTTCTGTGCCCATGACTGCAAGGACTTGTCGTCTCTTGGGTTCAGCCACGGCGTTGAACGGATCATGTGTAGTCGGTGTGCGTGCCATGAACCCTATTATATTCCTATATCGGAATATGTCAAGGCACTATTTTAGAATGTGTGTTCTATTTTGTCAAGAGGGAAATCAAAAGATCTTGGAATATCCCGCAGAACCGTCCAACAGGAAAATAAACAATCATGGAAATTATCCCCAAAGTTTCAGCCTCCCCATCCAGACGATTACGGGGATATTGTTCCTCAGCATAAAAAAGTACTCAACCTCTTACCATGTGTGGAGCCAGGTCAGCCAGCAGCACGTGAGATATTTTTTCTCTTATGAGGTCTGCCGCGCGCAATCGATCTGCTGGAAAAGTGTGCGCGACCGCGATACAGCGCATTCCAGCCGCCCGCGCGGCCTGCACACCATTCACCGCATCCTCAACCACCACACATTCCTTTGGATTAATCCCAATCTTTCGTGCGGCTAGCAGGAAAATATCCGGCGCAGGCTTTTTATTCTTC
>JANMTN010000158.1:0-2904 GCA_031390685.1 Desulfobulbaceae bacterium | reverse complement strand
AAGGCACGTTACCCCAAGGAAACACAGAAAGGACTGATTGGCGAAAACAATCTGCTGGGTATAATTGAGGACCAGGACAAAGCCGGGAAAAGCGTCCAGGACGTCCAACAACTGACGGTTGCTGCTGATCGCTTTGCTCTGGTTTTCAATTTCAACCTGAGAGCAGCGTAGTTGCCGGGATGTTTTGGTCGGGCTGAGGTGATCAGTCATGTTGGGAGGCAAGGTGTTTAACTGGTTAGGGTTTGTGTACGGAGGAATTTCGCCGGCATCATAAATTGTTGAACGCCGATTTCATACCTGCAATATCATTGGTATCGCCCGGTTCCGCAATGTTTTTTTTGCAGCACGGAGTCGGACCAAGTCAATATGATATTTTTATTCAAAAAGGCTCTAACAAGAGGTCGTTTCAGGACACAGAAGTCCCCTTTTCGAGATAAAAAAGCCCTTTTAAGAAAATCTGCTCCTCCATGTGCAAACAGACACTCCATTCCAGGCTGCGTTTGACACATCACTCACCGCTGTCATAAACAGGAACTTCCGTTAAAATTCGACAAAGACAGAAAGCATTGGCGCCATTAGCTATACCAGGCAAAAATGTGGTATGATCTTTGTATCCTTAATTACATTGCAACTTCCAACCATATCCATTCACTTGTCGTAGATACCGGTGAGGAGACGATCCCCAACCTTTTGAGCCAGAATAATGCCTATTTCTTATTAACTCATTGATAAAATTCATAATCTTGTCCTGGGGTCCGACCCCGAAATAGTAGCGGAGCGGCAGGACAGGGTAAACAAGGTAGATAATATGACAATTGCCGCGATCCCGGTGGACCAACGGGTAATCGATATCGATTCCCGGCGCTTTGCTTCTGTAGAAAAGGCCTTGGTTGAATTGATTACCAACAGCGATGACAGTTATGCCCGACTTGAAAAGAGTGGCACGCCGGTGACTGGCCGGATTCGCATCAAGTATGAGCGGCATCAGGCGGGCGCGCTGCTGGTGGTCACCGACCAAGCGGAGGGGATGTCCTTTGAGCAAGCCTCTTTTATTTTGGCCTATGGCGGGGCTCATAGCCCCTTGGCGCGGGGCGAAGGCGACGGGCGCGGTTATTTCGGCCGTGGTTTGAAGCAGGCTGTTTATGGACTCGGTCACGGCTGGATTGAGACAATTCATGCCGGACGATTTTCCCGTATTGAACTCTTCCGCAGTGAAAATGGCGACTATTTATATGACGATGGGGGTGGTGATCGGCTGGCGGATGCCACAGATTATAGTCGGCTGGGCATTGCTGACAATGGCACCCAGGTGACAATTGTCATTGAAAACAGTCACGTGAATATATCCCACTATGGAACCATTGTACTGGCGATTCCCAATAATATCTACCTGCGCGATATGCTGACGCGGCGGAATGTGGAACTGCTGAACATGCGGCAAGGGAAAGAGGTGGAGCGCAGCGGGCGCGTGCATTATGAAGAGCCGCCGGCAACTCTGCTGCTGGGTCCCGATCAGGCTGGAAGCTTTGTTTATCAGCAGGAAGAGTATCCATTCACCATCACCCTGAAACGGGCCCTGGATGTGGAATTAACCACAAAGGGGGACGAACGGACGAATGGCCTGGTCGTTCTATCCGGTATGGCGGCACTTGACTGCCATTTGTTTGAATATGAAAACAAGGTGGGAACTGAGTACCTTTTTGGCACGGTGCGTTGCCCGGCCCTGATCGAAAAATTAGGCCAGGGCATGGCAATTATAAGTGACGAAAGAGAGGGCTTGAACCATAAGAATTCGTTTGTGGAAGCTTTTTCCCAGGCCGTCAGCAGCACGATCGCGCCCTGTGTGTTGGCGGAGCAAGAAAAACTGAAGCATCTGGAGCGTGCCACCACCTCTGGCCGAACCAGTCATATGATCGAGCACTTGCTCCAACGCATGAGTCAGGCGGCGGTTCAAGACCTGGGTATCATCCTGCAGCCGCAGCCTGAATTGGAAGCTGGCGCGTCTATTGAGGCAGAACCGCCAGCGGCGCTCCGTTTCACCACGCCCTTTTATTATCGCCAGCTCAATCATCCTTTCCACGCTGCCCTACTGATTGATTCCGGCCAGTTTTCCGGTGACGAAGTATTAACTTTCAACTATGCGTTACCCGATTCCATGCGCATCGAACCGGCTCCAACGGCGATACCGGTCCGCGAGGTAAATGATACGCAACGGATCGAATGGACGATCGTGGGCGATACAGCAGGGGATCGTGGAGAGATTAATGTGCGGGCGGGGGCATATTGGGCCTGGTGTGAGATTGTTGTGGCAGAGAATGCTTCCCATCAAAGCCGCGGCCGATCCGACCATGTCGTAAAAAGAGGGCTGCCACGGGATCATGGTGTGGATATGTTCGTTGGTTATGAATTCCGCAACCTGAACAACGAGCTGGACCGGGCGGTATACAGCTCTAAGGAGCGGAAAATTATAATCAATACCGGTGCGCCGACAGTACAACTGTATGTTGATGGCCGGGGATCTTTTCGTGATTCCGCCAGGCTGCTGCTGGCCGAACTTTTTATGGATGTGATTTCAGATGAGTTGGCTCGATTCTCGGTAGAAAAATCAGGCCATAAAGGTGATGTCAAGGACTATCACGCCGCCAAACAGGATATCATCCGCCGATACGGCAGTGAAATTCATCTTTCTTTCCTGAACACATAAGGGGACATTCAAGAATAAAAAAGTCGAACCAAAGTCGAACCAAACACTGCAGCGGACGTGCCATCTGAAGATGGCGTAAGTGGATATAATGCCGTCAACATCTTACCATCCAGACATAGGGCCGAAATAATGGGCTGCTCCAATAGCAAAACAGGGACACAACTATTCCATGAAATAGGACTCTTGCTCCTGCTCACCAC
>JANMTN010000174.1:0-2547 GCA_031390685.1 Desulfobulbaceae bacterium | reverse complement strand
AATGCCGTGGGCGAGGCCATCCTTGTTTATGACAGCATGACCAGTAAGATTATTGACGTCAACCAGCGGATGTGCGAGATGTACGGCTACCGCCGCGAAGAGGTAATCGGCAGCGCCAGCGACACCTTTGGTTCCGGTGTCCATCCCTACACGGTGGCCGAGGCCATCGCCAAGACACAGGCGGCAGCAGCAGGCGCCCCGCAGGTCTTTGACTGGCATGCCCGCGCCAAGGATGGTCGGCTCTTCTGGGTTGAGGTCAGCCTGCGCTTATCGCGCATTGGCGATGATGACCGGTTGATCGCCGTGATCCGGGACATCAGCGAGCGCAAGAAAATGGAGGAGTACAGAAATACGGCGATTGCCCACTTTCAAATCCTGGTTGACAGCCTTGACGCCCTGGTCTATGTCGCCGATATGGAAACGCATGAGCTTTTATTTATCAATAAATATGGCAAGGATATCTGGGGAGAAATCACCTACAAGCTATGCTGGCAAACCCTGCAAGCGGGCCAGAGCGGGCCTTGTCCGTTCTGCACCAACGATAAACTCCTCGATGCCGGTGGCAGGCCCACCGGCACTCTGATCTGGGAATTTCAAAATACGGTGACTAAGGAATGGTACGAATGCCGGGATCAGGCAATCCAATGGACCGATGGCCGTCTTGTCCGCATGGAGATTGCCATCAATATCACCCCACGCAAGAAAGCGGAAGATGACCTGGCTGCCGAGAAAGAACAACTGGCCGTTACCTTGCGCAGTATCGGTGACGGAGTTATCACCACCGACACCAGGGGCGGAATCGTTCTGCTCAATACCGTGGCCGAAAAGCTGACCGGCTGGAGCCAGCAAGAGGCGCAGGGCCGGCAATTGACAGAGGTATTCAACATTATTCATGAAAAGACCCGTAAGCCTTGTGACAATCCGGTGAAAAAGGTCATGGCATCCGGGGAGATCATGGGGCTGGCCAATCATACTACCCTGATCGCGAGAGACGGGAGAGAACGACAGATAGCGGACAGCGCCGCGCCCATCCGTGATAGGGAAGGCCGAATCATTGGCATTGTCCTGGTCTTCCGCGATGTTACGGAAAAACAGCGGACAGAAGAAGAACTGATGAAGGTCAGGAAACTGGAGTCAGTTGGCGTTCTGGCAGGGGGTATCGCCCACGATTTCAATAATATACTGGTAGCCATCCTCGGCAATATCAACCTGGCCCTGCTCGATGGCAACCTGGAGGAGAAGACACGCCAGCTGCTGAGTGCAGCGGAAAAAGCCTCCATCAGGGCCAAAGGCCTCACCCAGCAGCTGCTCACCTTTTCCAAGGGTGGCGAACCGGTTAAACAGACAACATCAATTGCTGAAATTATCAAGGAATCGGCTGATTTTGTCCTGCACGGCAGCAATATCGCCTGCCGCTACTCCCTGCCTGATGACCTCTGGCTTGTTGATATTGATAAAGGCCAGATAAGCCAGGTCATTCAGAACATCATCATCAATGCCAAACATGCCATGCCGGATGGAGGAACTATTAGGGTCAACTGTAAAAATATCGAATCCCTGATAACCCCGGACACTTCCCTGCCCATCAACGACAAGTACATCAAAATCGACATCAGTGACAGCGGAATCGGTATCCCGGACAACCTGATTAATAAGATCTTTGATCCCTATTTCACCACCAAAGAGGAGGGAAGCGGCCTGGGCCTTGCTATCACCCATTCCATCATCAGTAAACATAACGGCTATATATCCGTACAGTCAAAACCAGGGGAAGGAACAACCTTTATCCTCTACCTTCCGGCCTCAACCAGGGAACAGAAAAAGGAAAACAGCAAAGAAACCATGGAGACAAGGGCAATCTCGGCAAAAATCATGATCATGGATGATGAAGAGATGGTCAGAGATGTCGCCAAGGCCATATTTGTCATGCTGGGCCACGAAGTGTTTTTGGCTGCCGACGGTGAAGAGGCGGTTGAACTCTATAAGAAACAGAGTGATAGAGGTCAACCGATTGATATTATTATCATGGATTTGACCATTCCCGGAGGCATGGGCGGCGAAAAAGCCGTGCAAGAGATCCTGGCAATCAATCCTGAGGCAAAGGTAATCGTCTCCAGCGGTTATTCCCATGATCCGGTCATGGCGCACTACCAGGATCATGGATTCAGTGCCGCTCTTGTCAAGCCGTTTCAGATTCAGGACATCATGGACGTTATCAACAAGTTACTGAAATAGATCAGGAGCTGTTACGAACTAACTATTTTAACCTCTATTACCTTCGGCACAACCTGCCAAAAGCCCCGGGGATAGTGCCGGACGACCAGAAGGCTCGGCCTTGCTTATAATCGACGAACCAGTATCCGCCCGGTTTTCGCTTGGCCGCCACAAAGATAAAAGGCTGCTCCCTGGAAAAGCAGGGATGCAGATAGAGCCCCTTCTTGTTCATTACCGGCTCCATGAGCGACAGGGCCTCTTCCATGGTCGGCAATCGCCAGTCATGAAATCCGGCAAATCCTTCGCTGTTCAGCTTCTCAATATTGCGCCGCA
>JANMTN010000362.1:0-11598 GCA_031390685.1 Desulfobulbaceae bacterium | reverse complement strand
GGCCCGCTACATCCACGAGCACAAACTCCGTTACTTTGTCGATGATCGAGCCGAGACCTGCCTGCAACTGGCAGATATGGCCATCACCCCCCTGGTCTTTTCCCAACCCTGGAACCAGGGAAAACATGACCTGCAGAGTGTGGAAAGCTGGCAAGACATCCACGCCATGCTGGAGCTTTAGGTGCCGTTAAGAAATTGAGCAAATCTTTTATTGCTCAACTCTTTTACGGCACCTTATGCCGCGTCAAAGAAACAGCCAATCTCTTACGGCTGTTTCTTTAAGTGGCGTCTGGCAAAAACCCACAAGAGGTCCATTACAAAACGACCCCAGCTATTTTGTTCGTTCCGTTACAACCTGTTATGCCCCACTTACAGCACAATAACTCTTACCGTTATTTTTTGACACGACTCAATATTTCAAGCCCCCCATGAACTGTCCAAACTGCCACACCAAGATCCCCCTTTTTCGCAATCCGGTCCCCACTGTCGATATCATCATTGAGGTCGGCAAAGAGATCGTGCTCATCAAACGACAAAACCCGCCATACGGCTGGGCCTTGCCGGGCGGGTTTGTCGATTATGGCGAATCATATGAAAATGCGGCACTACGGGAGGCAGCTGAAGAAACCGGCCTTGTGGTGCAGAACCTGATTCAGTTCCACACCTATTCCGATCCCGGCCGTGACCCCCGTCAGCACACCGCCTCAACGGTCTTTATCGGCCAGGCCCGGAACAACCCGAAGGCGGGGGATGATGCGTCCGAGGCCGGATTGTTTACTGAGGACAATCTCCCCGATCTGGTCTTTGATCATGCCCGCATCCTGGCGGATTATTTCACGACCAAAAAAAACAACGCCATCAAAATATAGCCCGCAGAATCCAGAACACCAGAAGCCCCATACCTATGGAGCCATAGAGCATCAGTCAGGGGATACAATCACTGCCATATTTTTTGGCAATAAACCAGAAGGTGGCCGCACCAACTACCCCTGAAATAAGTAAAATCAGTAAATTTTTCATCCCCTGCATTACCCCCTGATCCGTACGTCACTTCTTTTCCGCAGCCGGATTGACTTCGGCGTTACCTCAACCAGTTCATCGTCATTGATATAGGCGATGCAGTCTTCCAGGGTCAGGGCCCGGGGAGGGGTCAGGATTATCGCCTCGTCCGTACCGGATGCCCGCATATTGGTCAGTTTTTTGCCTTTGCCCGGATTGACCACCATGTCTCCGCCACGGGAACTTTCACCAATGATCTGTCCCGTGTACAAGGGCACACCTGGATGAATGAAGAGCGTACCCCGCTCCTGAAGACTGAACAGGGCGTAAGCCACGGCAGTACAGGGATCCTTAACCAGCAGCACCCCGTTGATCCGGTTTTTTATCTCCCCGGCATGGGGACCGTATTCGGCAAAGACATAACTCATCATCCCCATGCCTTTGGTATCGGTCATGAATTCGGAGCGATATCCCAGCAGTCCGCGGGTCGGAATCTTGAACACCATCCGCATCATCCCGGCATGACCAGTAGTCATCTCCTCCATCTGGCCCTTGAGCTTACCCAGCTTTTCAATAACCGCCCCCTGATACTTTTCATCCACATCAATGGTGAGTGATTCGAAAGGCTCCATGATTTTACCATTCTCTTCTTTCATGATCACCTCGGGCCGGGTCACCTGAAATTCAAAGTCCTCGCGGCGCATCTTCTCAATGAGGATGGAGAGATGGAGCTCGCCACGACCGGATACCCGGTAGCCGACCGCATCAGTCAGCGGCTCATAATGAAGAGCGACATCCGACAGGACCTCACGGGCCAGACGCTCTTCGATATGGCGGGAGGTCACAAATTTCCCTTCCTTACCGGCAAAAGGTGAATCGTTGGGAATAAAATTCATGGAGATGGTGGGCGGATCAATGGCTATCAAAGGCAGAGGCATAGGGTTTAACGGATCGGTAAAGGTGACGCCCACGGTCACATCCTCCATACCGGCCACGGCTACAATCTCGCCGACACTGGCGCTGTCGATGGGTACCTTGCCATCAGATTCAAAGCGATAAATCTTGGAAATCCGCACCGGCTTGATAGTACCATCACGGCGGGCCACCGCCAGAGGCTGATTAATAGCAATCGTGCCGTTAATCACCTTGCCAATGCCCAAACGCCCAAGATACGCGGAATAATCAATGGTGCTTATTTGTAATTGCAGGGGGGCATCGGGTGAGCCGGTAGGGGCCGGGATATGCTCGGTAATCATCTTGGAGATGATCTGCATCCCCATGCCGCCCTCCTTGGGATCATCAGGATCGGCCATGGCATACCCATCCTTGGCTGAGGCATAGACAACAGGGAAATCAAGGACATCGTCCGGGGCGTTCAACTTGACAAAAAGGTCAAAGACCTGATCAACTACCCAGGCACAGCGCGCCGCCGGTTTATCAATCTTGTTGATCACCACGATAACCGGCAGGTTGTTCTGTAAGGCCTTTTTCAGGACAAAATAGGTCTGGGGCATCGGCCCCTCCTGGGCATCAACAAGCAGCAAGGCCCCGTCCGCCATCTGCAGTACCCGCTCCACCTGGCCCCCGAAATCGGCATGGCCAGGAGTATCAATGATATTGATGGAAAAATCCTCGTACTGATACGAGCCATTCTTGGCAGTGATGGTAATGCCGCGCTCACGCTCGAGATCCATGGAATCCATGAGCCGCTCAGCCACGTCCTGATTTTCACGAAACATCCCGGAGTATTTGAATAACTGATCAACGAGCGTAGTCTTGCCATGGTCAACATGGGCGATAATGGCCACGTTACGAATTTTTTCCTGTTTCATTTCCTCTTCCCTGACCCTTAGGATCAAAATAAAAAAAGCACCCGTAAAAAGACGAGTGCTTACCGATTATGACTCATGCAAACGCAAAAAATGATGGCTTCACAAGAACACAAACACACCTGACCACTTCCAATTACCTTATAAAACGGACAGATGCAGATACACTGCCAAGACGATTAAGATTTACTGCTGTTTAGCAGGCATCCCTTATCCATCCCTTAAACTCACAAAATCTTTCCTTATACCAGAGAAGAGCATGTTTTGCAAGGAAGGAGCTAAAAGAGCGATAAAATATCCTATAATGCGGCCAGTATCTTCCTTCTGCTCTCTGCGGAACGGCGGAGCACGGAGACCGAGTCATCAATATAATCATAGACCTGGGCCTGTTTGCCGGCGGCAGGTCGCATGATGCGGCCAAGGACCTGCAACAAGCGGCCTTCAAAGGTGATCGGTGTGGTCAGAAACAGGGTGCTTAAGCCCGAACAGTCGAAGCCTTCACCAATGAGCTGCAAGGTAGCCACCAGAATCCGCAGCTCTCCATTCTGGACCATTCTCACAATCTCGATCCTCTTATCAGGCGGGGTCTGGCCGGTGAGCAGGGCCACACTCAGTCCCCGCCGGGCTAGCTCTCCGGCAAACACCTCACAGTGACTGACCCGATCAGAGACTACCAGCAGGACCCCGGTTGTCGCGGATCCTGCCGCCTGCACAACATCCTCGATGATCTGCAGGTTTCTGCCCTGATGGGAGACAAGGGCGGTGATCAGGGCCTGATAATCATCGCGATACTGGTGGGTAAATGCGGTCTTGCGCCGGATCAGTTCGGGTTTGACAACGGCCCCGCTGGCCTGCAACAGGGCCTGATCAACTTGATGAGTCCGGTCTCCCATGAAGATAGAGATGAGCCTGGTCGTCCCCTCATCACTCCTGAAGGCAGTGGCAGAAAGACCCAACAGATAATGGCAGTCAAAACGGCTGACCACATCAGTAAACAGGGCCGCCGGCACCCGGTGACACTCATCAACGACCAGATGGCCAAACAAGGGCGCTAGTTCATCCACCCTCTTGCGGGCGCTGTTGACAATGGCCACGGTGATCGGCTGGATATCCAGACACGCATCGCCAACAAGGCCGGCGCTCCGGCCAAGAAAATCCTGGATCCGCTGCTGCCACTGATACAACAGCTCCTTGGTATGGACAAGAATCAGGGTGGGCTGCCTGCGGGCGGCAATGATGGCCAGGGCCATGACTGTCTTGCCGCTGCCTGTCCCGGCCTCAAGCACGCCAAAGGAACGCGTGGCGACCTCGGCCACGGCAAGCTCCTGATACGGACGCAGGGCGCCGCTGAAGGAAAGACCCACCTCAGCCAGAAGCCGCCGCTCATCGACTATCCGGGGCGACTCCTCCATATGCTCCCGGCAGAGCAGAATGGCCTGATTGGCAAATCCTCGGGGAAAACGAAGGCCGGCGGGGACCGGTTCATAATACTTCAATACTGGCTGCAACTTCTTCCCCACCCAGCGGCCATAGCGTTTTGCCGAGACATATTTGGGATTATCTATCGTCAGCCGCTCTTTGATGGCCTTCTCCAGAGGGAGAGAGATGCCTGTAAGCAGACAGTCCGATGACACAGTCAGAGTAAACATGGAAAGCCTTAAGCCGTTAGAAGAAAAAAGGCCGCAATCAAATCTCGGAATTGACTCTCGGCTCAAAGAAGAGTAAAAATTTAAAGGTATTCATACTATTAGTGTCAACGCCCTTACAACTCCGGCGATAAAGACAGTTCCGCACAGGAAGAAAAGATCAATATGATAACCCTCAAACCAACTGTCCACTGACCGTGCCCAACACCCTCGCCCACATCGGCATCCAGGGGCCGCTGAACAGCCTGTTTGGCAAAGGGACGAGTCCCCAATGGATGCTGCTGGGATGCATCATCCCGGATATCCCCTGGATCGCCCAGCGGGCGCTGAAACTTGTCCCTGGCCTGGATCCCTACACCGTGCGGCTTTACAGTCTGAATCAGGCCAGCCTCTTCTTCTGTCTGTTTTTGGCGGCGGCCCTGGCCCTGACCACCACAAGTCCCCTGCGCATCTTTCTGCTCCTTGGCGTCAACAGCCTGCTCCATCTGCTCCTTGACGCCACGCAGATCAAATGGGCAAACGGGATCCATCTTCTGGTCCCGTTTTCATGGTCTCTGCTGCGCTTTGACTGGTTCTGGCCGGAACATCTTTCATACTATGCGGCCACTCTGGCCGGCCTGCTTTTTTTGGCATGGAACTGGCGAAAAATAGCGGCTACAGACTTACAACTGGCACGACCGCAAGCAGGAAAAATTATTTTTATATTCTGCCTCCTGTTCCTTTATGGCACTGGCCCTTTTCTCTTTTTTAAGCAGGCCCTCCATGCCGATAATCATTTCTGCCGGACCCTGATGGACCAGACCGAACGAATCGGCAAGAAGATAGAACTTGACCGCGGCATGTTTTTCCTGGAAACAAAAAATATCAGGGCATTCACGGGAGAAACATTCACTCTCAACGGCCCACTCCCCGAAACAAGCGGCCTCCTCTCAGTGCAAGGCCATTTTATTGATGCCGGCACCATCCAGGTAACAGCCTACCACCGGCATAACCAGTATCGGGCCCAGGCAGCATCCCTCGGGCTCCTGCTGATTGCCGCTTTATGGGCTCATTCCCTGATCCGTCGCCACCAAACCAACATCCCTCAACAAGGAGCCTTATCATGATTCGATCTGTCACTTGCGTCCTGTTTCTTCTTGGCCTTTTCCTGCCAGGCCAACTCTTGGCCACAGCCGGCAGGATGATCACCCTCACCGTTCCCGACGGCGTTTTGAGTCAGGCACTCGACAAATCCCTGCCGATTGCCATCGACACCAACTCCAGCACCTTGAGCGGGGCCATCACCATAGTCAAGATCAGCAATCTGCAGCTCCAGGATAAAGGGCTTTCCTGTCGTATTGGCCTGAAAGGGGACGACATGCAACTCAATACCGAAATTGGCGGACACAACATCAAACTCAATGTCGGATCGCTGCAGCTGGATCTCCAGTGCAACGCCGTCCTGCGCTTTGACCCAAACAGACACACGCTCTTTGTCAAACCGGTCATCTCCGACCTGCAGGCATCATCCTCTGCCGCCCAGGGCGACATTAGCGCCATGCTCATGGCCTTCCTGAATAACCGCGAATTCCCAGTAAAGATGAAACAGATGGAACCTCTGATCGCGGAAACCAGCGGCAAGACGATCAATATCAGTATGAATATTGTCGGTATCCGCACCCAACAGGGCGTCCTGCAATTTGATATCCTGCCCCAGATCCAGAGCACGAACCATGGCGCAAAAAAGAAATAAAAAAAAAGCCCCCAGCAATCCCCTGTTGCCAACAGAGGATTATTGTCGCCTGACTCCCTGATCCTCATAATAATGGACAACGGCATTAACCAGCTCGGGAATGGTAAACGTTCCCGGCTGCACGTCAACACGCAGACCATTGTCGGTTATGGTCTTGGCGGTCACCGGCCCGATAGCGGCAATCTTCACCCCGTGCAACAGGGCCTTTAACTCTTCCTGGCTGGCGGCATCAAGCATGGCAAGAAAATGGGTGACGGTGGAAGAACTGGTAAAGGTGATCATGTCAACTTTTCCGCTTTCCAGCTCAGCCCGTAACCCATCTTTATACCCGGTAGGCGGAACATTCTGATAAACAGGGGCGACAGTTACCTGGGCGCCAGCCCCACGCAAGGTCTCAGGCAGGAACTCACGGGCCTTGGCCGCTCTCGGGATCAGGATATTACGTCCCTCAACCCCAAAATCGAGGAGACTCTCGGCCAGCCCCTCCGCAGTATAGACGGCAGGAATAAGATCAGCGACAATGCCATAATGAAGTAAAAAATCGGCAGTAGCCCTTCCCACTGCCGCCACATCCGGCCCTTTCAGATCTCGGGCATCCAGGCCTTTTGCATAGAGCCGCTCAAAAAAGTACTGCACGGCATTGATGGATGAAAACAGGATCCAATGATACTCATGCAGACGTTCCAACTCTTCATCAAGGATAGCGTAAGAATCCACGGGATCCATTTGAATGGTCGCATACTCAAGACATTCAGCGCCATAGCCTTCCAGGGCCACTACCAGCTCCGATGCCTGCTCCCGCGTCCTGGTCACCACGATCCTTTTCCCAAAAAGAGGCCTCTTCTCAAACCAGTCAAGGGTATCTCGCAGGGCCACCACCTCGCCGACAATAATCAGTGCCGGGGGCTTGATCGCCTCTTCCTCTACCCGGCTGACAATAGTCTCCAGGGTGGCCACCACCGTATGCTGCTCGGGCGTTGACGCCCAGCGCACAACCGCCACCGGGGTCTTGGGATCACGGCCATTTTTAGTCAGATTATCGACGATAATGGACAGATTTTTGATCCCCATATAGATGACCAGGGTTCCGGCGCCCGTCGCCAGCTTCGACCAGTCGATATTGGAATTCTCTTTGCCCGGCTCTTCATGGCCGGTGATAAAGGCCACTGAGGCAGTATAACCCCGATGGGTAATGGGAATCCCGGCATAGGTAGCGGCCGCCGTGGCCGAGGTCACCCCGGGCACAACCTCAAAGGGCACGCCCGCCTTGACCAATTCCTCTAATTCTTCACCGCCGCGGCCAAAGATAAAAGGATCCCCGCCCTTGAGCCGAACCACCATCTTGCCGGCAAGGGCCCAATCAACCAGCATCTGGCTGATCTCTTCCTGGGTATGGGTATGCTTGGTCCCCCCCTTTTTTCCGGCATAGATCAGCTTGGCATCTTTGGGCACATACTTCAACAACTTGGGATTTGCCAGATAATCATAGACCAGCACCTCAGCCCGCTCGAGAAGATACTTGCCACGCAGGGTAATGAGTCCAGGGTCGCCAGGGCCAGCCCCTACCAGATAGACCTTTCCAGTTTTTATATTCTTTATTTGTTGTTCCATAATTAGACTGAAGGTTGATAGACTAAAGGTTAACAGACTGAAGGTTAATAAACTGAAGGATGAAGGACGGACAGCGCACGGTAACGAGATATGAAACTGTTACCCCTGCCCCTTCGGCCTTCAGCCTTTCGTCTTCAGCCTATCCAACTCATCAAGCAGGCAGGCAACCAGCAGCGGGATCATCAATTCATGATGTCCGGTCACATGGTACCCCTTCCCGCTCTTGGCCGTCGGCCTGTTCACCACATTGGTCAGGGAACGGTACTGTTTCATGAAGTCAAAATTGGCGGTGGTAAAATCATCCACCTGGTGGCCCAGATTCCTGACCACCGTCAGTGCCTTTAAAAATACCTCCGGCAGAAGGACGGCCGAACCGATATTCAGATAGGCACCGCCCTGTAAACTTGCCACCTGGGCACAGAAGATCCGGAAATCAAGATGGGAGGTCTTGCCGATGGCTTCCCCTGAGGCTGAAGGATGAATATGAATAATATCGGTGCCCACCGCCACATGCACCGTGACCGGGATGCCCAGACGCGAAGCTGCAGCCAGCAGGCTTTTATCATTATAGGGAAATTTTCCGGCAACAAGGGCGGCACCTACGGCCGCGCCCATGCCTATATTATCTCTTGCGCCCTGATTAATGGCGCCATTGATGACTTCACCCGTCTCTCTGGCCGCGCCGAAGGCCCCATCAGCCAGGACATTGCCCACCTCCTCCGAGGTAAAGCCGGCCATGGCAATCTCGGCATCATGAATAATACAGGCCCCGTTCATGGCAATGCCGGTGATGATGGAGCGCTCCATCAGATCAATAAGCAGAGGATTCAGTCCCACCTTGATCACATGGGCCCCCATCCCCACCAGCAGCGGACGCCCGCCAAGATGGACTGCGGCCAGACGCCGCACCAGTTCAGGAAAATCACGGCCCAGCAACTGATCCGGCAAGGAGTCGAGAAGGGCCCGCACCGTACTGCCAGCCGGGATGGGCCGGGCAAAATTATCCACGGTCACCTTGGACGGGCGCCCATGCAGGGAATAGGTACGCAGCCCGCTGAAATCAAAGGGTTCTGGTATCATCACGCGGCATCCCCAAAGATCTCCCGCTCCACCAGCTCACAGAGCAGATGCTCCACCCAGAGATGGGCCTCCTGGATATGCGGAGTCTTGTCAGACGGCACATTGAGGACAAAATCAGCGGCCCGGCCCACGGCCCCGCCGTCCCCGGCCAATCCGCCGGTGAGCGCCGCCGTCACCATGCCCATCTCTCTGGCGACCTCCATGGCCTTGAGCACATTGACCGAACCGCCACTGGTGGAGATCCCCAGGGCCAGATCTTCCGGCTTGCCCAAGGCCTGCACCTGTCTGACAAAAATCTCGTCAAAGGAGAAATCATTGCCGATGGAGGTCAACACCGAACTGTCGGTGGTGAGGGCCAGGGCCGCCATGGGCCGACGATTGATAAGAAACCGATTGACGAATTCAGCGGCAAGATGTTGAGCATCAGCCGCACTGCCGCCATTGCCAAAGAGAAGAATCTTGCCGCCCTGGCGAATGGTCTTCACCATCTGCACGGCCAGAGCAACAATGACCTCACCCTGCTCTTGAGCAAAGGCCTCTTGGGCCTGTATTGAGTTTTTTAATGATGCGAGCAGTATTTGTTGCATAATGATCAGAAGACAGAAGTCAAAAAACAGAGCATAGAAGGAAGCTGCTTACAACCTGCCTCCATTGCTATACCGTAAAACGGTTAAACCGTATGGAAAACGACTCTAAGATATCCTGCACAAAAAGGCAAAAAAAAAGGGACATGCCAGCACCTGTTGTCGGCATGTCCCCCAAAAATAGTACCGGGATTCCTGGAAGCTCAAAACGACACACCCAAGGTTCTTTTTCATACCATCTCAGCTATTTAAGCTGGCTCATGATCGCGGAAGTTACATCCTTGATGGAGGTAGAACCATCAATGGCAATCACCTTGGCGCCGCCCGCCTTCTTGAAATAATTAACCGCCGCCATGGTGCCGGTCTTGGTGTCATAATAGATATCATGACGCTTGCCGATGGCTACCTCGTCCTGATCATCAGCACGGGCGCTCAGCTCGCCGCCGCAGACACGGCACACCAGTCTGCCATCTTTCTCCACCGGCTTGATGGCATCAAAGGCAATATGATTGGGATGGTTATTGTCATTGGCGCACAAACGACGACCCATAATCCGCTCTTTGGCAATCTGCCGGTCAAGCTCGATCTCGATCACATAATCAAGGGCCATGCCCGCCTCTTTCAGGGCCTTGTCCAGGGCCTCGGCCTGGGCCAGGGAACGGGGGAAGCCATCGAGCAGCCATCCTTGCTCCTTGGATTTTGCAAGGGTCTCGAGAACCATGGGAATGGTGATCTCATCAGGCACCAGATCGCCCCGGTCAATATACTCTTTGGCCTTCTTGCCAAGCTCGGTGCCCCCCTTGATATGCTCCCGGAAAATAGCGCCGGATTCAATATGATTGCAACCATACTTATCCTTAACAATAGCGCCCTGGGTACCCTTGCCACTTCCGTTTGGCCCGAAAGCCAGAATATTTACCGCCATACTGTTCTCCTCGATCAAATGTTTTATATTCTGCGGTTTTCTCAAAAACCGCCCAGAAATCTTGTCTAAAAAAAACAACCAGATACAATAAAATCTGAATGAGCATTCACTCAAAATAGTCAGCAGGAAAGTATAAACCAAAAAAGAAATTGAGGCCAGCAAAATATCTACTCTTCTTTTTTGACTTTCACTTGGAAAGGGGTTATTTTCACAGCCACTATCAATGAGGAAGCAGAAAAAGTTAGGTTTCTCGTCAGTTCCACGCCTCTTTCCTGCTCTCCTGTTCTTTCTCTTCAATATAAGGGTTTCATAGAAAATCATGAAAGTTATTCGTGTGGGCCTTATCGGCTTTGGTACTGTGGGCAGCGGCCTGGCCCAGACCCTATTCGAGCAGAATGAGCGCCTCATGCGCAAGGTTGGCGCCAGGGTCGTCCTCTCCCGAGTGGTCGATATCAACCGCGGTAAGCTCCCTGAACAATTCAAAGAAACGATCCTGTCCAAAGATGTCGGAGATATCTTCAATGACCCGGACATTGACATCGTGGTTGAGCTTATTGGCGGCATTGAACCGGCCAAGACCTTTCTCCTGGAGGCGATCCGGCACGGCAAACATGTGGTCACCGCCAACAAGGCCCTGCTCTCCCTGCACGGCAGGGAGATCTTTGAAGCGGCGGCTAGAAACAACGTCGAGGTAGGATTTGAGGCCAGCGTCGGCGGCGGCATCCCGGTGATCAAGGCCCTGAAAGAAGGGCTGGTTGCCAACCGGATCCTGTCCATCATGGGTATCATGAACGGCACGGCCAACTACATCCTCACCAAGATGACCGATCAGGGTGCAGCCTTTGACGAGGTGCTGAAAGAGGCACAGGCCCTGGGGTTTGCCGAGGCAGATCCCACCTACGATATCGAAGGAATTGACACGGCGCACAAACTGGCCATCCTCATGACCATTGCCTACGGCAAGTATGTCCAGCTCAAGGACATCAACACCGAGGGAATCAGCAAGATCCAACCCATTGACATCGACTTTGCCAGGGAATTCGGCTGCCGGATCAAACTGCTGGCCATCAGTCATCACCACGGTAGCCATGTCGAGGCCCGGGTCCATCCCACCCTGGTGCCGGAATCACATATGCTGGCCAGCATCAACGGCGCTTACAATGCCTTCTATTTCACAGGCGATACCGTGGGC
>JANMTN010000162.1:0-13386 GCA_031390685.1 Desulfobulbaceae bacterium | reverse complement strand
CGGTGTCGATGCCCTCTATGCCACAGTGCAGATGCCCCCCGGAATTCCGGTGGCAACGGTTGCAGTGGACGGCGCGAAGAACGCCGCCTATCTCGCCTGCGCCATCCTGTCCATCAAGTATCCGGAGATAGGCCGGGACCTGGATAAATTCAGGGAGGTGACCCGGAACGAACTCCTGAAAAAATCGGAAAAACTACGGCAAGGGAAGCTCAATTAAATTGCAACAGACCAATGAACAACAGCTTACCTTTTGGTTTGCAGAATGCTTTTCTCCATTTATGAGGGACTGACGCACATGCCTGCTCTCGATCCTGTTGTGCTTTTTTTCCTGCTAGGGCTTGCCGCCGGCCTGTTACGCGCTGAATTGCGCCTGCCGCCGGCAATCTACGAATTCCTCAGCGTCTTGCTGCTGCTTTCCATCGGACTGAAGGGTGGCGTGGAACTGGCCAAGCAGCCGTTCGGCGCGATGCTGCCAAAAATGCTGGCCGTGGTGCTGATGGGGGCCCTGCTGCCACTGGCCGCCTACCCGGTGCTGCGCTTTGCGGGGCGCTTTAAGCGTGCCGATGCGGCCTCCATCGCCGCCCATTACGGTTCGATAAGCGTGGGCACCTACGCCGTTGCCGTGTCTTATCTCGCCTATCGGGAGGTTTACTTCGAGGCGTACATACCGGTGTTTCTGGTGTTGCTGGAAATGCCGGCTATCGTGGTTGGCATCTTGCTGGCGCGCGGCGTGAACAAAGATACATCCTGGTATCTCATGATCCGCGACGTATTGCTGGGCAAGAGCATGGTGCTGTTGTTCGGTGGGTTGCTCATCGGTTGGGCGACCGGGCCGGAGGGCATCAAACCAATCGAGGGGCTGTTCTTCGACATGTTCAAGGGGGTGCTCGCCCTTTTTCTGTTGGAAATGGGATTGATTGCCGCGAGCCAAGCGGCCAGTCTGCGCCGCCACGGACTGTTCCTGCTGGCTTTTGGTTTGTTGATGCCACTGGCCGCCTCCCTCGTTGGCGCGGTACTGGGGCGGCTGTTGTGCCTGTCCGTGGGGGGTACGATGCTGCTCGCAACACTCGCCGCGAGTGCCTCCTATATAGCAGTGCCTGCAGCCATGCGCCTGTCAGTGCCGGAGGCCAACCCGACGCTGTCGCTGGCTGCTGCGCTGGGGGTCACCTTTACATTCAATGTCATGGCCGGCATCCCTCTCTACCATCAATTAGCCGAACACATTCATAGCCTGGGAGGATAGCATATTGATTAGTAAACACCGAAAACTGCTCACCATCGTCACCGAAGCGGCGCTGGAGCATGAAATCGTCCGAGAAATCGAACGCCTGGGGGCGCATGGTTATACCATTACCGATGCCCGCGGTAAGGGTAACCGAGGTATCCGTGACGGCGGCTGGGAGCGTAGCGCCAACATTCGCATAGAGGTGATCAGTGCCTCGGAAACCATACACGTCATCGCTGTTGCCCTGCGGGAGCACTATTACGATAACTACGCCATGATCCTTTATATCGGCGATGTCGAAGTTTTGTGACCGAAAAAATTTTGATGGACTCGCAAGAGTTGCCACCCCGGGGCGCAGGCTGGGGTGACGGGTGTTTAGATGTAACATACTGAAAAAAATGGGGTTACGTTCTGCTCCAGGATGACGGAAAACCGGAAAAAATCGATTCGGTGCAAGCTCATCATTACTGATTACAACAGACCGGATTTCTTTGAAAGGAAAGTGGTCTGTTTTCCAGCAGGTAAATTATGGGAACTTCTTATTCTCCCATCTTCCAGGTATCAATCCGGCAGCCCGAAATGAGGTCAACTGCGCCTGTTATTTTTTCTTTGCCTTTCCAGTCTTGCATCCACAGCCACAACCAGCCTTCGTTTTGATACAGACTGAATCCTTCAGCTTCTTGCCAACCTTGAATTTCACGACATTCTTTTCGGCAACTCTCCCTCAAAGAACCAAGACAGGGGGTCCTTGAATTCAGCTACCCCTTCATCCGGTAGCCAATACCACGCACCGTCTCAATATATTCTCCAGACGCCCCCAACTTCTTCCTGAGCCCGAAGACCTGAACATCTACCGCCCTCGGGGTAATTACATAGTCATAGCCCCGCACCCCATCAATAATCTGCTGACGACTGAAGACCCAGCCGGGCCGCCGCGCCAGAAGATCGAGGATGCTGAACTCGGTGACAGTCAGGGAGACAAGAGTACCCGCCACCACCACTTCATACCGTTTCGGATCAATAACAATATCATGAACCTTTATCAGACCGCCTTTTGACTCACTTCCGTCTTCACCTGACAATTCCTCCCGTCGACGCAGGGCCGCTTTTATCCGGGAGATCAAAATTTTCGGGCTGAAAGGCTTGGTGATATAATCATCGGCTCCCAGATCAAGACCAGCGGTCACATCATTTTCCTCACTCTTGGCCGTCAGCATGATAATGGGCAGGGCCTTGGTTTTCGGGTCTTTGCGCAGAATCTTGCACACCTCAAAACCATTGAGGGTGGGCAGCATGATATCCAGAACCATCAAGTCCGGGAGTTCGCGTTTGACGCTTGCCAGGGCCTGCTCGCCATTCTCGGCATAGAGGACATGAAATCCAGCCTTTGCCAGGTTATAGCCAACGAGTTGTTGGATGTTTTCGTCATCTTCCACAATAAGGATGGTTTCTCTTGCCACACTTTACTCCTTGTTTATTTATAGTAATAAATCAAGAGATCACCGCCACGTCAGGATAAAAATGGGGATTTAAGAGGGCCCCTCTTTCTACTCCGCGGACCGGCACAACTCCGAAAAAAAATGATGAACAACGATGGAGTTCACAAGGCAAGATTATGGCGGATAATCCTGCCTTGTGCCATATAAATGATGTCTTCACAGATATTGGTACAGTGATCGGCAATACGTTCAGTGCTTCTGGCCACACTGAGCAACTTGGCCAGATACACATGCTGGGCCGGGTCGCTCATGATACTCTTTTCCAGCTCACAATAGATGGTCCGCTTGGCCTTATCCACTTCATCATCCGCGAGGCAGACCTTGTAGGCAAGATCCGTATCCTCGTTGACAAAGGCCTCCAGGGTCTGTCTGAGCATCCACACTGTTTTATCAAACATTCCATTGAACATTTCCGGAATCTGCATTGAATCCGCCAGAAATTGCACCGGATCGGCCTTATAGAGCAAGAGAACCTTATCGGCAATCTTCGCCACCAGATCACCGATACGTTCAAGATCACTATTTATTTTCAAGACCGTGACCAGAAAACGCAGATCGCTTGCCACCGGCTGATGCAAGGCCATAATGCGCAGACATTCCTCCTCCACATCGATCTCGATCTTGTCAATCTCGAACCTGTCAGTCTGCATGACCTGATAGGCCAGGTCATGATTTTTCTCAATCAAGGCCTTGATGGCGCATTGCATGTTCTCTTCAACCATGGTGCCGAGATACACAATATGACCTTTCAGGGTTTCTCTTTCAGTTTGGATATTATATGCCATCAAGGTACTCCTTTTTCCCTTGCAGAGACTTATTCAATGAGAAGACGGGTAGTCTGCAGTCTTTGAGACTGTGAACGCAACCCCTGCAGACTATCCACCTTTTGAGCCTCAACCAAAACGGCCGGTAATGTAATCTTCCGTTTCCTTCCGTTCGGGCACGGTAAACAGTTTCTGGGTCGGTCCATATTCAATCAGTTCCCCCAGATACATATAGGCGGTGTAATCGGAAATACGCGCCGCCTGCTGCATATTATGAGTGACAATAATGATCGTATATTCTCCGCGCAATTCCCGGATAAGATCCTCAATCCGTGATGTTGACCGGGGATCAAGGGCAGAGCAGGGTTCATCCATGAGGATAATCTCGGGGTTTACCGCCACCGCCCGGGCAATACAAAGACGTTGCATCTGGCCCCCGGAAAGGCCCATGGCCGATTGCTGCAGTCGATCTTTTACCTCTTCCCACAGGGCGGCCCGTTTCAGACTTTGCTCCACGGCCTGATCCAGCACGGCTCGCTCTTTGATCCCGGCTATACGCAGGCCATAGATGACATTTTCATAGATGGATTTGGGAAAAGGATTCCATTTCTGGAATACCATGCCCACCTTGCGCCGGAGTTCAATGACATCAAGGGAAGGGTCGTTGATATTTTCACCATCAATGGCAATCAGTCCTTCGGTCCGCAACCCCTCGACCAGATCATTCATCCGGTTGATACAACGAAGGAAGGTCGATTTTCCACAACCGGAAGGACCGATCAAGGCCGTCACCTGACGTTGTGGAATCCCAAAACTCATGTCCTTGAGCGCCTGACTGGCGCCGTAAAAGAGATCCAGGTGTTCGACCACAACCTGCGGATTTTCTATAGACATTATGGCAGTATCGGAGTGTGACATAGTATTTCCTTATTAGAGGTCGGCAACGGAAAACCGCTCGCGCATTCTGTTGCGGAGATAGATTGCCGTGCTCGTCATGATGAGTACGATCAGAATCAACAATAGAGTGGTAACATAGACCATGGGCTTTGCCGCCTCGACATTGGGCGACTGGAAACCGATGTCATAGATGTGAAAGCCCAGGTGCATAAACTTGCGGTCCAGGTGCAGATAGGGAAAGCTGCTATCGAGCGGCAGCGCCGGCGCCAGCTTGACCACACCGGTGATCATCAGCGGGGCCACCTCGCCTGCGGCCCGGGCCATGGCCAGGATAAAGCCGGTCAGGATACCGGGGGAGGCCATGGGCAACAAAATCCTGGTGAGGGTTTGAAATTTGGTGGCAGCCAGGGCCTGAGATCCCTCCCGGATACCCGGCGGGATCGAGCCCAGGGCCTCTTCGGTGGCCACGATGACCACGGGCACAGTCAGAAGTCCCAGGGTCAGGCTGGCCCAGAGGATGCCGCCCGTGCCAAAGGTGGGAGTGGGTAAATTTTCCGGGAAAAAAAACTGATCGATCTGGCCGCCAACACCGTAAACAAAAAATCCCAGACCGAAGATACCGTAAACAATGGACGGGATGCCCGCCAGATTATTGACGGCAATACGCACCATATTGACCAGATATCCCTCTCGGGCATATTCACGCAGATAAATCCCGGCAATGACGCCGAGGGGAAAGGAGAGGATGCTCATCAAAAAAATCAGCATAATTGTGCCGAAGATAGCCGGGAACAACCCCCCTTCGGTATTGGATTCTCGCGGCTCAGCAAAGAACAGCTCACCCAGACGTTTCCCGTAATAGCTCCATTTCGCCAGCCATGACATGGAATTGGGTTGATAACAGCGGACGATATCGGCCAGGGCAATGGTTTTTTCCTGACCACCCGCATCCACCATCACGGCCTCATTGGCCGCAACTATCGCGCGTTTACTGTCAAGAAGCGCGACCAGCTGGTCAAACTCGGCCCTGATGTTTTTGGCCTCCGCATGCAGGGCCGCGGCCGCAGGTGTCTCCTCTTTCTTATGATACCGCAACCGGGCAAGCTTGTTATTGCTCTCTTCAACCTGGCGATTAAGGGTGGCAATCTGCCGGTCAATTTTTGCAACCTCACCCCGTTGCGGCTCAATGGCATCAAGGGCGGCCTGTAGACTCTCTTTTTTATCTGCGGGTAAGACTAGATCAGGGGTTTTTAATTCCTGCAAGGAACCGTAAAAATTACCATGCTCCAGCCGTTCCAGAACATAGATATCTGCCGGTAGGCTGAAGCTGCTGACACTCGCAAAATCGACCCACTTGAAATCAAGGCCATAAAGATCACGGTTTCCAATCTTGAATTGTACCCTTTTTCCCCCGGTGGCCGGGTTTTTTTCTTCCTGGATAATTTCACCAAGCAGATATCCACCATCGGTCAAGGTTGCCAGAGTCACCTTCTTAGGCCAGAAAACCATGATCCCGTTGGCAATCACCACATAAAAGAGAAGAGAGACCAGGAAAATGATAAGCGAGAGCGCCAGACTGGTGGCCCACACATACGGTTCTCCCTGCCGCCAGAATTTTTTTGTCACCATTATTTTTCCTTGATCTCCTTTAATAGCGGCCATATTTTTTCCGTAATCGCTCTCGTATCACTTCCGCCCCGGTATTGAGAATAAAAGTCAGGGCAAACAGGAGCGTGGCGCAAAGAAAAAGTATCCGATACAAGGTGCCGTTAAAAGGCGCCTCCGGAATTTCAACGGCAATGTTGGCTGACAAGGTTCGCATCCCGTTAAAGAGCGACCAATCCATAATGGGGGTATTGCCGGTGGCCATGAGGACAATCATGGTTTCTCCTACGGCCCGGCCAAAACCGATCATGATGGCGGCAAAAATGCCGGGGCTGGCCGAGGGCAGCACCACCCGCCAGATGGTCTGCCAACGACTGGCGCCAAGGGCGAGGGAGGCTGCCGTCAAACTGGAGGGGATATTGGAGATAGCATCTTCGGTAATGGAAAAAATAATGGGGATGATGGCAATGCCCAGACCAAAGGCAATGATAATGCTGTTGCGCTGATCATAGCGAACGCCAAGGTCGCTGTAGAGCCATTGCCGGAAATTACCACCAAAAAGCATCCCTTCAACGCCAGGCGCCAGCCATACCGCCAAGGCTGCCGTCAAGAGAATGACCGGCACCAGCAACAGAAATTCATAGCCATTACAGCGGTTTTGCAGGGTAGGCGTTTTGTAATAGGGCTGCATGAGCAGCATCATGACAACAAGCACCAGCGGCAGAAGCATAGTGAAGAGGATAACTGCCAGGATTGACTTTTCAATGATGGGGCCCAGCCACAAGGCAATAAGAAAGCCAATGACCACCGATGGCACCGAGGCCATGATCTCAATCACCGGTTTGATAGTTTTCTTGAAGGTATAACTGGTAAACTGGCTGGTATAAACGGCGCCAAAAAGGGAAAGGGGAATTGCAAAAATCATGGCATACAATGTCCCCTTAATGGTGCCAAAAAGAAGTGGCACCAGGCTGAACTTTGACTCAAAATCATCGTTGCCGGCAGAGGATTGCCAGACATATTCCGGTCGATCATAACTTTCGTACCATACCTTGCCAAAAAGGGTTTTCACGCTCACTTCCGGATGCGGATTATCAATATTCCAGACAATAAGATTTTTGTTCCGGTCAAGACCAATCAGGCTGTTATCACTTCCGGAAATGGCAAAACTGGTCAAATGATGCTCAATATCAAGGAGATGATTTTCACTGGACATATGATCATAATGAACCCTGCCTTCAGCATCAAAGCTGACAATCGTTTTGGTGCGGCGCGAGGCGACAATAGTGGCAACAGCAGCTGCATGCGGGGCAAGCTGGTGAATTTTCCGAAGTTTTTTTACCTTACCCGCCCCGTCTCCGCTCCAGACCAGACTCCAGGTGGCAAGCCCACCGTTGGCATCACCAACCGCTATCGACATATCCCCAAAGACCATGGTCAAGGCGCTGATAGCCTGGCTGTCCGAGGTCGCCACTACATTATCGGTGAGGATGGCCTCATTACTCTGACTTATATCCCAACGCAACAAACTGCCGGAATCGGTACCGGCAAAAAGGGTGTCTCCCTTTTCATCCACAGTAAAGGCCGTAATCTTCCCGGGAATATCATGACGAACTGGAAAAGAAAAAGTCTCTTTTTTCTCATTGCCGAAGAGATCAGTCTTGGTCATCTGCTGAGTGACCTGAAAACTGTTGTCGTCAAGAAATAAAACCTTAGTCAGATGACCATCTTCTGCCTTGCGGACAGCGGCATACAGAACTTTGGGCGCTCCAGTCTCTGGCGGAAACTCAGCAACAGTTTTGATCTCAGGTTTTATAGTACGCTTTCCTTCCATATCAAAAAGAAACCGGAACGAAACCTCGGTCATGCTGGTACTCTTATCCGCCCACAATAGGGTGTACTGATTATTTTTATGCAACTCGATGGATTGCAGCGGAACTTTCTTGTCAGCGCCAGCCGCCAAGCTCAAAAACGATGCGCCCTGGGCCAGATTGTAAAAGGTAAAGACACCCCGGTCATTCAAGGTATAGGCGATCTCCTGGTAATCATCAACCCCCATGGCCAGCACTGATCCCGGTGGGGAAGAGAGTGGAAACTGAAAGACAATATTGGTCCGGGCAGACTGGAAAAGAGGAATGGTCACGCGGACGATCAGGACCAGAATGGCAATCACACTGGCAATAACCAGCAGCCCGCCCAAAGTAATGATCCGGGTGGCAATACGATCCTGAAGGCGGACTTTTTTTATGAACTGTCTATCAAGTTTCTGCATGGAATTCTCGTTTCCTCGACAAGGATGCGGCTAAAAAAAAACAGGAAGAGTACGGGATAAGAAACTCTAAACAATAATTTCTTCCCTGCACTCTTCCTGTCTGTGTTCCTTGAATTATTTGAGTTTCGCCAATTCCTTTTCTACGACTTCAGCAGGCAGCGGCATAAACCCGTCTTTCACCACAATCTCCTGACCCTCTTTGGAGAGAATATACTTCAAGAATTCAGCAGCCACAGGCGACAATGGTTTGTTTGGTTCCTTGCCAACATAGATAAGAAGGGTCCGGGACAGAGGATATTTACCGGAAAGAACATTCTCATAATTGGGTTCAGCGGCTGGTTCACCCTCTTTGGCACTCAAGGCGATAGCCTTCACCCCGGATGTTTTATAGCCGATACCGGAGTAGCCGATTGCGGAACGATCCTCGGTAATGCCCATCACCACAGAGGCTGATCCCGGCTGTTCCTTGACGGTATCCTTATAGTCACCTTTGGCCAGGGCATGTTCCTTAAAGAAACCGTACGTGCCGGAGGCAGAGTTACGACCAAACAGACTGAGGGGCAGGTTCGCCCATTCACCGGTCAGGCCAAGCTGCCCCCAGGTCTTGTAATCCTCAGCGATCCCGCCTTTATGGGTTTTGGAAAAAATGGCATCAACCTGCGGCAGGGAGAGAGACTTGATAGGGTTGTCCTTATTGACAAAGACAGCCAGGGAGTCCAAGGCCACACCAATAGCGGTTACCTTGTACCCATACTTGCTGACGAAAGCATCTTCCTCATCTTTCTTCATGGGCCGGGACATGGGACCCAACTGAGCTGTCCCCGCGATCAGGGCTGGCGGCGCAGTGGTTGACCCTTTGCCTTCGATCTGAATACGGACATTGGGATACTCCTTACGAAAGCCTTCCGCCCAGTAGGCCATCAGATTGTTCAAGGTATCAGAACCGATACTGTCCAGATTACCGGATACCCCGCTGACCTTCTTGTATGGGGCAATCTTGGGGTCAACTTCAACCGCGGCCAAAGCTCCGGTGGTGGTCACTGCCACCAGACATCCGGCCAGTATTGCCTTCTTTACTGCCTTGCCGATCAAATTTTTCTGCATTTTCATCATGAATCTCCTTAACAAGAGTTTTTATGGCTTATACCCGGAGGGTCTTTGCCCGGTAAGTGATGCCCTCTACAATGCCCCCCTGTTGTTATGATTTGGTTAGGATTGTATTAAGAGATCAACAGGATTTCAGTGAATATACTCGCCCCATCTTCAAGGCAATCGCCTCAATAAACAATTAACTGTTTTCTAACATTGCGGTAACCATATCCTAAAAAAGTCCGGCTATTGTCATGGCATCAATCAGATGGAAAAAATGAATGAGTATCGCTGAATTAAAAAACGCCCAATGGGGGCAAGCAGGTAAGTGAGCAGAATGTAGAAGAAAACAGTAAGCCGTTGGGACATTAATGCCGTCATCGGGATGGCAAAAACGGCGCCTAAATCTTTTGGGAGAAAGGAGAAAAAATGAAAAAAGTATTATCAACGGCAGCCGCCCTCGGCTTCTGTCTGTCCCTGCCCTTGGCCGCTCTGGCCGGTGGAAGCACGACCAATGATGCAATTTTACGGGAGCTTCAGGAGTTGCGGGCACAGGTTTCCAACCAGCAGGCGGAAATCGACTTGCTCAAAGAGCGGAAAGGTGCCGCTCCAGCCGAAGACATGGAGTATCTGCGGACCAAGGTCGCCGCTCAGCAGGAGCACATTGAGGCTATTGAGGCTAAAAAAGGATTTGTCGTTTCTGGAAATGAGTTCATCGACCAGGTTAAATTGAAAGGCGATTTGCGCGTTCGCTACGATGTGCGTGACAAGCAGTTCAAGGCCGGAGAGGATGTTACCCGCGAGCGATTCCGTACCCGTTTTCGCCTGGGTGGTGTCTGGGACAATAAAGAAGAAAGCTGGCAGGCGGGCGCCGGTCTTGCCACCGGTAGCGACGACCCAACCAGTACCAATGATACCTATAGTGAGAACAAACCCTTTGAAACCGGTGACATCCGTCTTGACTATGCCTATGCCAAACATAAATGGAGCGATGTCAGTATGACCCTGGGTCAGTCCGAAAATCCCTATAAGTCTTCATGGGTTCTGTGGGATACCGATGTGCGGCTTGCCGGTCTGACCATGGGCTATGGACAGAAAGAAGGTGTCTTTGCCACGGGCGGCGCCTATGCGGCCAAACTGGTCCAGGATGATGATACCGCTATGCTCTATATGGGACAGGTTGGTTACAATGGCAAGTTCAGTGAAAAAGGCAAGTTTACCGTAGCCACCGGCTATCATGCCTATGGCAAGGAAATGATCAACGAGGAATATGGGCTTGATCATGATGCCGCTGATCTCGATACCAAGTCACAGTTTGGTCTTGGCAGTGTTGATCCCGACGCCTACGAACTCAATATCGGCGACATCTATGGCGATGTCAGTTTTCCGGCCGGCCCTGTTAAGCTCAATTTGTATGGCCAGGTGTGGAACAACTTCGGCGCCGATGGCAAGATTGGCCAGAGTCAGGCCGGCAGCAAATTTCCAGGAGCCCCCGATGACAATAACCTGGGTTGGGTTCTGGGCGCTGACGCCAAGATCAGTGACTTCAAATTTGGGTATGCCTACTCCAGGGTTGAGGCCGATTCCCTTTTTGGCTACCTCTCAGACTCTGATTACAGCGATGGCCTCGCCAAGACCAATAAAAAGGGACACCGGGTCCAGCTTGGCTATAATCTGAGCAAAAACTGGTCAACCGATGTTACCTTTTTCAACGTTAAGCGCATTGAAGACTACGCGAGCGCCAAGGAAGATCAAGTCAACCTCTATTTGTTCGACGTAAACTATAAGTTTTAATCAGCGTCACTTTTCCTGATACACCAAGAGCCATCCCTGTCCGAAAGTAGACAGGGATGGCTTTCTTTATTGCTCGCCTCATTATCCTTTCTTCAAGATTTTTCACACTCTCTGAAAATCCTCTCCCCCACGACCTGCACTTCTGCATGCGGCAACGCCTTCACCACGTTATAATCTGCATGCCCGCCATGTGATCGACTGCGCGCATTCACGCTACAAGGCCCACCACGCAATCATAATGACATGACATGACACGCAAAGCCCTTTCTCAATTAGACAAGAACGGCTTGTTCTTATGCCATTGATTACCTGTCCTTAACCCCTGACCGGAAGATGGATGGTAAAGATGCTGCCCTTCCCCGGGCTGCTCTCCACTGAAACGCGGCCATGATGGGCCTGCACGATATGCTTGACAATGGAAAGCCCCAGACCAGTGCCGCCAAGTTTGGCGCTGCGTGCCTTGTCAACACGGTAAAAACGCTCAAAAATTCTGGATAGATCCTGCGAGGCAATCCCAACCCCGTTATCATAGACCCGGATCAACACTTCGTCCCCCTTTTTTTCCGCCTCAACTCTGATCACACTGCCTTTGCCGCTGTATTTCACGGCGTTATCAAGCAGATTGACCACGGCCTGTTCAAATAAGGCTGGATTAATCCCGGCAGTGATCGTTGGCGCACAGACCAGACTGATCGCCATATTTTCCTTTTCGGCCCCGTGACTGCAGATCTGAATCGCTGACTGCAGAATCTCGGCTATCGGCAGTTCCTGCAGAATAATTTCCTTCCGACTGGTCTCCTGTTCAACCCGGGAAAGGGCCAGCAGGTCTTCAACAATGGCATGCAGACGTGCGGCCTGTTTGCCAATAATCTCAACAAAACGCCGGGCAGATTCCGGTTCCTCGAGCGCGCCGTCAAGCAGCGTTTCCGCAAAACCCTCAATGGAGGTGATAGGTGTTTTCAGTTCATGCGAGACATTGGCCACAAAATCACGCCGCATGGACTCCAGTCGCCGCAGGTTTGTCACATCATTAATAACGATAAGGGCCCCGCTAATATGGCCTTGGCTGTCCTGCAATCTGGCGCCATGGGCATAAAAATATTTTTCCTGACCATCAGCGCCCATCCGGCTGCTGAATTCGCCCTCCATGGGAGAGGCACTAGCGAGGGCATTTTTGACAAAATTCTGCAAATGGGTATTACGGATGGCCAGCAGGATACTTTTACCCTTGATTTTTTCAGGATCAACATTGAGCAGCTGCGCCCCCGACTGATTCACCTCGATAATCCGCTCCTCGGTATCCACCGTGATCACCCCCTCAACCATACTGGCAAAGACCGCCTGTAATTGACTGTGCTGACTGACAATGGTCTGGATACGGTCATTAAGCTGGACAGCCATTTCATTCAGGGCCCGGGCAAGACCTGCCACCTCTTCTGCGCCTTCCTCCCGCATTCTTCCGGCAAAATCACCCCTGGAGAAACGCTCTGCTCCCAATTTCATCTGCTCCAACGGTTTACTGATCCGGCGGGCTATAAACCAGGCACTAAGGGCTGCCAGCAAGGCCATAACAATAGAGCCCCAGATAATCTTCTGATAAATAGCTGAAAGCGTCTTGTCCATGGCGGTCACCGGGATGGCTACGCGGAGCACGCCTCTCCTGTTTCCCTGATCCTCAAGGGGAATTGCCACATACATGAGATTTTGCTGAAGGGTCTGGCTGAAACGCAACGTGGGAACAACTTTCCCGGAAAGGGCCGCGATAATCTCAGGCCGGTCGTTATGATTTTCCATCCGGGCCGGATCTTCGTCCGAATCGGCAAGGACCTTGCCATCCGGGGCAATCACCGTCAGCCGGGTAGCAGATTTCTTTCCTGCCTCCCGGCAAAAGGCCTCAAGACCCGTCTGATCATCGTGTCCCAGATAGACAAGGACACTGCCGGCCACGAGATGAGCACGCGCCTCAAGGCCGGCCGCAGTCTCACTCAATTGAAAAGAACGGATGGAAGATGTGCCGTACCAGGTAAAGGCCAGCAGGGCTGCGAGGGTAATCAGAAGCTGACTTGGATACAGTTGCCAGATAAGGCGTTTGTGGTGCATGGGAATCCTCTTTCTTTGGTTGAAGTAAAACAACAAGCTACAACACAATAGTACGGGATTGTTAGGATATGATTAGCAACGGGAAATATTTTTTTCCGATTTTTCTGAAACGACTCAGATGCGGCAACCGGAATTCCGGTT
>JANMTN010000293.1:0-10157 GCA_031390685.1 Desulfobulbaceae bacterium | reverse complement strand
GCCAAGGTTACCTTTAAGAATATCAAGGGGCTGACGGATCACTCTCGGAAGGAAGATCTGGAAAAGGACGTCTCTGAGCAGGATGTTGTTGCGTAAGCTATCAAGCAGGTAAGCGAAGACGCCGCAAATAACTATAATATTAGAATGTCGTGACCGGCATAAGGAGCTGTAACGAAACAATCAGGATTGTAATGGTTCTTTCGTAACGCCTTCTCATTTTTTTTGTACGAGTTAGAAGAATGCCAAGAGATTATTATGATGTATTGATTATAAGCCGGACCGCAAGCAGCAGCGAGATCAAGAAGGCGTATCGAACGCTTGCCATGAAACATCATCCCGACCGCAATCCGTATGATAAAGAGGCGGAGTCCCTTTTTAAAGAGTGCGCTGAGGCCTATGAAGTCCTCAGTGATGTCCAGAAGCGAAAGATCTATGATACCTATGGATATGAAGGCCTGAAGAGTAGCGGGTATCAGGGGCCGGGTAATTCTGAAGATGCCTTTTCGGGCTTTGGCGACCTGTTTGGCGATCTCTTCGGGAGACGGAGTGGTGCGCAACCCCGCCGCGGGGGGCCGATTCCCGGCAATGATCTGCGTTATGATGTCACGATCTCGTTCATGGAGGCCATGCATGGTCTGGCCAAAGAAGTTGAACTGACCAGACGTGATACCTGCTGGACCTGCGAAGGTTCAGGGTGTCGTCCTGGTCACAAGAGAGAGACCTGCCCCACTTGTCATGGGCGGGGCCAAGTGATCCGCTCGCAGGGATTTTTTCAGGTCAGTTCTCCCTGTCCGCAATGTCATGGCGAGGGTGAGATTGTCACTGACCCTTGTACGGACTGCAACGGCTCTGGCCTGGTGAACAAGAGCAAGAAGGTTTCGATCAAGATTCCTGCCGGCGTTGATCATGGCGCCCGGATGCGCCTGCGCGGAGAAGGCGAGGGCGGTCGTCGTGGCGGGGCTGCCGGTGATCTCTATGTCGTGATTCATGTGGAGGAACATAAATTTTTTAAACGGGAAGGGGATACCATTTACTGCCGGTTCCCTGTGTCCATGGCTCAGGCCGCCCTTGGTTGTAAGGTAGAGGTTCCCACGATCCATGGTAAAAAAAGTCTGAAGATCCCGGCGGGAAGTCAATCTGGAACCATGTTTACCCTGCGTCATGAAGGGGTTCCCAGTCTGCGTGGCAGTAATCGTGGGGATATGGTGGTTGAACTCCAGGTGCTGACGCCGGTAAAGCTGTGCGATGAACAGAAGGAACTCTTGCGGAAATTCGATGATCTGTGCCGGGAGCATGGGCACCATAAAGAGCAGGAGGGGTTTTTTAGTCGACTCTTTAACGAAGTCCGTGGTAAGCAGTAACAAAATAACGCCGTTACCTGGATAGGAAAAACTGCAGAAGGAGCCGTAACGAAATGGTTAGAAAAACAGATAGTTATTTCGTAACGGCTCCTGAAAAAGGTAAAGAGGAAGAATAGCCGTTTATGAGCCAGATGGATAAAGAATCAGGATTTACTCATTTTGATGGAGATGGCAACGCCAGAATGGTTGATGTCAGCGGCAAGAGTGAGTCGGTCAGAGTGGCCCTGGCTGCCGGGACTATCAGCATGTCGTCATCGGCTTACGCCTTGGTGAGGAGTGGTTCCATGGCGAAAGGTGATGTTCTGGGTGTTGCCAGGCTCGCGGGGATTATGGCCGCTAAAAAGGTTGATGAACTTATTCCGCTTACTCATCCCTTGATGATTACCAAGGTCAATGTCGATTTTATCTTTCATGATGAGGATTACTCCATCGAAATACAGGCCACAGTCGGGATTTGTGGCAAGACAGGTGTGGAGATGGAGGCCTTGACTGCGGTCTCAATGGCGGCTTTGACTATTTATGATATGTGTAAAGCAGTCGATAAAACTATGGTGATCAATAACATTCGTCTGTTGAGAAAAACGGGTGGTAAAAGCGGGACTTTTGTTCGATAAGAACAAGGGGTTTATTTTTTTTGTACTTTATGAACCCTGACAGGGTTGCTGGATAATTTGAGGGAGGATTGAATGGAGCAGAAAGATCTGGATCGTTACAGAAAGTTGCTTGAGGATAAACGTGCAGAGATCCTGAGTGAAGCGGAACGGACACTGATTGAAATGACTGATCAGGCTGGGAGCATTCCTGATCCTAATGATCGGGCAAGCGCTGAGGCCGACCGGAGTTTTGAGCTCCGTATCCGTGATCGTGAACGAAAATTGTTGCCCAAAATTGAGGATGCCCTTAAGCGGATTAAGGATGGCACCTTTGGTGCATGTGAGGGGTGTGGTGAAGAGATCGGTACGAAGCGCCTTGAGGCCAGGCCCGTTACCTCTTTGTGTATTGATTGTAAAACCCTTCAGGAAAAGAATGAAAAAGGCCATGGCGCCTATAGTGTCCATGAAACAGAATAGCCATGCCTGAGCTACGAAAAGATCCTGTTCTCGGACGCTGGATTATCATTGCCGAGGAACGTGCCAAACGGCCTACCGACTTTATTGTCACTGAGGCGCCTACGAGTGGAGGCTTTTGTCCCCTTTGTCCTGGGAATGAGAATACAACTCCTCCTGAGGTGCTCGAGTACGGCCGGCCATACGGGTCGCCCGCCAACACCCCAGGCTGGCAGGTGCGGGTGGTTCCAAATAAATATCCAGCCCTTGTCATTGAAGGAGAGCTTGACCGTCAGGGCGAGGGGCTTTATGACAAGATGAATGGGATTGGCGCCCATGAGGTGGTAATTGAGAGTCCGCGCCATGAGGATATATTTGCGGAGCTTGGGGTTGCGCATATGGTGCTGGTCTTTCAGGCCTTCCGCGCCAGAATTCAAGACCTGGAGCGCGATCCTCGTTTCCGTTATGTTCTGGTCTTCAAAAATTTTGGCCGTGTCGCCGGGGCATCGCTGGAGCATTCGCATTCACAGCTTGTTGCCTTGCCGATTCTCCCACGCATGATCATCTCCGAGCTGCAAGGAACATTGGAGTATTATAATTACAAGGAACGCTGTATTTATTGCGATATCATCCGTCAGGAAATCCAGCAGAAGATACGGGTGGTGTGCCAGAATGAGCATTTTATCACCATGTCTCCTTTTGCGCCGCGCACTCCTTTTGAGATGTGGATTCTGCCAAAAAATCATGACTCCGGTTATCATAATCAGAGTGATCAGCAGCTCGCCGTCCTGGCCGAAATTTTTTCCGAGACTTTACGCCGTCTTGATGCCTGTATTCCGGGGGTTCCCTATAATTTTGTGTTGCACACCCAGCCCTTGCGTTCTGAGAGTTTGAAGCACTTCCACTGGCATTTTGAGATTGTTCCCAAATTGACATCCATTGCCGGATTTGAATGGGGTTCCGGGTTTTATATCAATCCCATGCCTCCCGAAGAGGCTGCGCTGTATTTGCGTGAATCACTTGAAAAAGGAGCACAGGAGGCAAGGCCATGAAGAAAATCTTAGTCGTTGAGGATGAAGAGGGTATTCAGCTTCTGTATCAGGAGGAATTTCAGGAAGAGGGTTACGAGGTGATTTCTGCCTTTACCGGAGAAGAGGCCCTGGAAAAATTCAGGTCTGAAGTTCCAGATCTGGTTATTCTTGATATCCAGTTGCCAGGCATGAATGGGATTGAGGTCTTGCGACAGATGAAGATGGTTGCCCCCCAGCTTCCGATTATTCTCAGTACCGCCTTTGATCAATATAAACAGGATCTCAGTGTCTGGGCGTCCGATGAATTTATCGTCAAATCCCCAGACCTGCAGAAGTTGAAAGAGGCGGTTCGCAAGTATCTGGGGTAAAACAGGCTGAAGGCCGCAGGCAGGTTGCATGTTGGAGGAAATCGCCTTGATTCGGTCAAGGAGTGACCAGGCCTTCATCTCCAGCCTAAATAACCTGAGTTGGTTCCTTGCTTATGAAAGATATCCAGAGCGAGCTGGATTACAGGCGCATCAATATCAAAAAGGTCGGGGTCAAAACCATCTCGTATCCGATAACAGTTCTGGATAAGGCGAGAAAGTGTCAGCATACCGTGGCCACGGTCAATATGTATGTGAATCTTCCCCATCGCTTCAAAGGGACGCATATGAGCCGATTTGTCGAGATCCTGAATCGGTTTCATGGCCAGATTGACCTTGGTGGTTTTCATCATATCCTTGAGGAGATGAAAGAGCGGCTGGAGGCGGAGGCGGCCCATGTCGAGATGGGATTCACCTATTTCCTACCCGGAAAACAGAAGCCGGAGAGCTTGAATACCTGCCGTTATGAGTGCCGGATGCACGGTTCTCTGGCCCAGAGTGATGATCTGGAATTTCAGTTTACCGTTCCGGTGTCGTTACCTTTGAAAGAAATGGTGGTGTCTGGATTACCCAGGTCTCTTGGTCATTGGGGACATGCGGTTGTTGCGGTCAGGTTCCGTCATTTTATCTGGATAGAAGATATTATCACCCTGGTTGAGCGGGCCATAGAGCAGGTTATTGGTCAGGAGCAAGAGCAGGGCAGCCAGGATCTGCAAGGGACGTTGTCCGTGGAATCACTGACCCGGCAACTTGGGCTTTGTCTTGCGGAGTTATCTGCTTTAAAATGGTTTTCAGTAACGGTAGAGAATCTTTTTGAAGGTTATTCTACCTTTGCTACAACTTCTTATTCTTCCTGATTTATTCCTGTACTTATTATTATGGCCGATCTTCTCTTTGAAATAGGTACCGAAGAACTTCCCGCTGGTTTTATCCTCCCTGCCCTGGAACAATTACAGCAGAATTTTATCAGCAAGGCAACGGAGTTGCAGCTTGGTTTCGGGCAGGTGAAGGTGGCAGGGACCCCGAGACGTCTGGCCTTGATGGTTCACGATCTTGGGGAACGGCAGCCGGATCGCCGTGAAGAGCTTATGGGGCCTTCCGCCAAGGCAGGTCTTGATGCGGATGGCGGGTTCAGCAAGGCGGCCCAGGGATTTGCCCGTTCCAAGGGCGCTCAGGTCTCGGAACTGAAGGTTGTACCTACAGCTAAAGGTGAATATCTGATGCTGGCCAGGGAGGTGGCGGGAGTCCAGACTGCTGAGCTCCTGCCTGATTTTCTGCGTGCGCTTCTTTCAGAATTTTCATTCCCCAAATCAATGAAGTGGGGCCGTAACACTACTACCTTTGCCCGTCCTGTTCAATGGTTGCTGGCACTCTATGGCCCAGACGTAGTCAACCTGTCTCTTGATAGCATTATCTCTTCTGATCGCAGTCGTGGCCATCGGTTTATGGCCCCTGATGTCATCCAGATTCAGGGTGCTGCAAGCTACGAACAGCAACTTGCAGCGGCTCACGTCCTGGTGGAACCTGCCCGTCGTCGTCAGGCGGTGCTGGCAGAGATTGAGCGGGCAGTGGCCGAGAATCCCAGCCTTGGCAGTGCCCATCTGGCAGTTGATGAGGCCCTGGTTGATACGGTCACCAATCTTGTGGAATGTCCTTTTGCCGTTTGCGGGGCCTTTGATGAGCGTTTTCTGGAATTGCCCGATGAGGTGCTTATCACCTCCATGCGTGAACATCAGAAATATTTTCCGGTGGCTGATGGACAAGGGCGTCTGCTTCCTTTTTTTGTGGCGGTCAATAATACCCGGGTTGCCGATATCGCTCTGACCAGGAAGGGACATGAACGCGTCTTGCGGGCCCGGCTTGAAGATGCCTTGTTCTTCTTTGGCGCTGATAAAAAGAGACGGCTGGAAGAACGGTTGCCCGATTTGACCGGGATTATCTTTCAGGCCAGACTGGGAACCATGCTGGAGAAGAGTGAGCGCCTGATTAAACTTTCAGCCATGCTGGCAGAGAAACTGGCGCCGGAACAGATAGATGCAGCCCAGCGGGCAGCAAGGCTGTGCAAGATTGATCTTCTGACCGATATGGTCGGCGAATTTCCTTCTCTGCAGGGCGATATGGGAGCAGCTTATGCCACGGGTGATGGAGAGGATACAGAGGTGGCCCTGGCTATCCGGGAGCATTATCTGCCCAAGAGGGCTGGCTCCGAACTGCCGACCTCAACCCTTGGCGCCCTTGTCGGTCTGGCTGATCGTTTTGACACCCTGGCCGGCTGCTTCGGTATTGGCCAGCAACCCACCGGCACCACGGATCCTTTTGGTTTACGTCGGCAGGCCCTTGCCCTGTTGAATATTATTGGGGACCGTGGTTACAGTTTGTCGCTTCGGGAAATGGTTTATAAGGTACTGGCCTTGTACGGCGATAAGGTGGATGGCAGTGCTGTGACCGTCGATGCGGTTATGGCCTTTATCAAGGGCCGTTTTGTTAATGATATGGTGGCCAGCGGGGTTGACCAGGAGGCGGTGGAGGCGGTGATATCCCTTGGTTTTGATGACGTCAATGACTGTAAAAAGAAGATTGACGCCCTTGCTGCCATTCGCAACGATGAGTCCTTTGCCGTTCTTGCCGCAGCATTCAAGCGGATTCGCAATATCTTGAAAGACTATCAGGGAGGAGAGGTTGTCTCGGCGTTGCTGGTGGAAGAGGCTGAAAGTAATCTTGCCGATGTCTATACAGATGTTGCAACCATCGTACTACCCTTGTTGGACCGGAAGGAGTATGGACAGGCCCTTGCCGGTATGTTGGCCTTGAAGGAGCCGGTGGATCTTTTTTTCGAGACGGTTATGGTTATGGCGGATGATGAGAAGGTCCGTGGCAATCGTTTGAATCTGCTGACGGCCATTGCCCGGCTGTTCCTGCAGGTCGGTGATATCTCGAAGATGACGGTTTCGTAGAAAGTTTTTACGCTTTACGGGGAGTTTGCTTCTGTATGGGGAACATAAAAAAAAGGCCGTCTTTTTCAAGACGGCCTTTTTTTATGCTTTAAGCATGAACATTCTTATTTGTGGCAATCAGGACATTTGGTAGGACCAGCTTTTTTCTCGGTATGACAGCCTTTACAGTTCGTATGGGCGGCATCTTTGAAGGTTGCAATCTTCTTATCCATGCCGGCAGCCTTGTTATGGCAAGATTCACACTTCTCGATCTTCTGGCCCTCTACATAAGCAACCTGCTTGCCATCAGCGCCTTTGGAGTGATGACACTCACCACAGGCCAGTTTTTCCTGATGCTTGGCGTGTGGGAAGGTGGCTGGTTTTGGCTTGGCAGCAGCATCAACGGTGGCCTGCAGGGTCATTTCTGCGGGGCCTTTGTCAGCAGCAGCCATGGCGTTATCGGTGAAGCTCAGACCCAGCGCTAAAGCAAAGGCTGCGGTGTAGATTACGGTTTTTTTCATAATTTTCCCCCTTTTTTTTAAAAAAGATTTGAAGAGCGTATATGAGTGGCTATTCACTCATATAATTTTTTAAAATCTGTATTAGAATACCCTCTTCCCATTTCTTTGTCAAGAAATCAGCATTCTGATTTTGTGACCACATATACAGGAAGTAACTGGCTGTTATTCCACTTTTTTGAGTCTGTGGTAGTCAGGAATTTTTTACTGGATTGCGCCGTTAGTTTGAGCCGTAACTGTGCAGACCTGCAAGCAGGAAATTGACGCCATAATAGGTGAAAATAACCGATATGAAACCGAAGATTGCCAGCCAGGCAATCCGTGTGCCTCCCCAGCCTCTGGTATAACGGGCGTGCAGGGTGATGGCGTAGATAAACCAGGTGATCAAAGACCAGGTTTCCTTGGGGTCCCAGCTCCAGTAAGTCCCCCAGGCCGAGTTGGCCCAGATGGCGCCGGTGATGATTCCAATTGATAACCAGAGGAAGCCAAAGATCATGGTCTTATGGGTGATGTCATCAAGAACCTTTAAAGGTGGTAAAGAACCCAGCAGCGTACTGTCATTGGTCGACTGACGAGTTTCACTGGTATTCTTGATCAGGTACATGATGCCCAGTCCGGCGGCAACGGTGAAGGCGGCATAGCCGATAAAGCAGGTGACAACGTGGGCGATCAGCCAGTTTGACTGCAGGGCGGGAACCAGGGGGACAATTTCTTTGGTGATCCCGGAAGCAAAAGAGGCGTAGGCCATGGCCAGGAAGGCAAAGGGCACGGCGAATGCCCCAATGATCCTGGTCTTGAACTTCCATTCAATAATCAGATAAATCAAAATAATGGTCCAGGCAAAAAAGACCACCGACTCGTACATATTGGTCAGGGGTGCGCGCCCCACTCCCATCTGATAGGATTCCAGCCACCTGAGCCCGATGCCCGCTGTTTGAATCAGGAAGGCAATGAGGGTAAAGACCGTTGCCACGGGCCCCAGTCTCTTGGTCTTGAAGATAAAGAGAGCTGCATAGAGAATAGTGGAAAAAAGGTAGGTAAAGGTGGTGATACCGATGAGTTGCGAACTGTTCATAGAATTAACCCCGTTAGGTAAGGTTTGAAGTATTTTGTCAGGTTGAAGCTTGCAGGATAAGGTTCAGGGCTTGAAGTTTGCCGCTCAAACCTTATTCATTGTTTGCGTTAGGGCCTGAAATGTTTTTTCAAATCCGGCCTTGTTTTTATTGGCATTTCCAGCCATCAAGATGGAACTCTTTCCGTCTGTTTCTTCACGAATATACAACCAGATGCGCTGATGGGACATGAAAAAAGCAACGATAAGACCAATGATCATCAAGGCGCAACCAGTATAAACTGTCCATACCCCAGGGTCTTTAGCAACCTGCAGGCCGGTGGCATACATCTGTTTTGCGGACACCGTAAAGTTATTCTGCGCCCGTTCTACCGTGACTTGCTCTCCATCATCGAGCCAGAAGAGTGAGGGTTCACCTTTGTCATCGCTCAACCAGATCTTTATCCTGCTGACAGACTGCCCTTGTGCCTCGGCATTGATAATACCAAAACGAAGGTCATTTTTTTCAAGGTTACGCTGTTGTTGGTACGGGATAATTGCGGTTTCGCTTAAGCCTGTTTTTTTGTTGGTGATCGTGATCAAAAATTCAGGATATGGTTCATAGCTTGATTGATAAAAAGTAATGCCTTTATAGCTGAGAGGGTCGTTGACCACAATGGCCTTTTCTTTTACTACTTTTCCGTTTTCGAGGATGACAAGCTGTGAACGGTAGCTCTTGGGCATGCCATTATCATAAAACTCGATGTTGAAACGGTCGCAACGGATTTCAAAGCCTAAATCAATAGGGCTGTTCGTGCCAAAGGCATAGGCCTTGTCCGTGGTCTTGGTCTCAGGCAGCATGATACTGCCCTTGAAGCCAAGGATGGAGCCGATGATTGCCCCGGCAAAAATCACCAGGATAGAGGCGTGCACAATATAGACACCGGTGCGGGTCATGCCTCCTTTCTGAGCGAAGAGGAGAAGCGCATTGTCGAGTTTGCGTTCTTCAGTCTTCCAGCCACTGGTTTTGAGAGCTGTCTTCAATGCTATGGCGGTGGATTCCGGCGGATTGTCCAATTGCCAACGGCGCTGCGGATCCATTTTTTCGAGGCGGCTGAGCGGGGTATTGAGGTTGTCCGCCTTGATTTGACGCCAAACCCCGGGAAATCTGTCCAGGCTACAGACAATAAGGTTCAGGCAGAGCAGGCTGAGAAGACTCAAAAACCACGCCGAGCTGTACATGTCTGGGGTGATGGAGAGGATTTGAAAGAGATTGGCGGTGGCCTCTCCGTATTTCTCAATATACTGTTGAGTCGTCTCTTTCTGGGGGATAATGGTCCCGATAATTGAGGTTGTGGAGAGGAAGAAAAGAGTGAAAAGGGCAAGTTTGACAGATGCGAAAAAGTCCCAGATTGGATTTCTATTTTTCATTTTTTCTTATTTTGATAATTATTATTATTCTATTTTTTCTGTAGCATCCATTGGAAATGAGAGCAAGAAAAAATGTTTTTTGTCAGCCTGAAAGCTCAAGAATACAAATCCTAATGTACACGAATTTTATAAAAGGGGATACGAAGAAAAACGGTTTCTTTTTATTAACAAAAAAAAGCGTGTTTTGTTAAAGAATAAACATGGAGGCTTTACTCGAATGACTGTTGTTGAGTGGTAATCATATCAAGGCTGCAAGTGTTTTTACTGCATTTCCTGAAGGGCATTTTAAAGAAAAGGACTTGCTATTTGAACGGACAAGGGGTATAAAATGGGGCTTTCGATTTGTGGATATTTGTTTCATACATTCAAGATATTTTAAAAGTCTCATTGCTCTTGCTTGTTGATAAAGGAATAACGGGCT
>JANMTN010000224.1:0-3051 GCA_031390685.1 Desulfobulbaceae bacterium | reverse complement strand
TCATGATAAATTCGCGGCCGCGCATGAGTCCGAACCGGGGCCTGATCTCATCCCGAAACTTGCTCTGGATCTGATAAAGATTGAGCGGCAGTTGCCGATAAGAGCGGACCTCGCCCCGCACCAGGTCGGTGATCACCTCTTCATGGGTCGGCCCCAGACACGATTCCCGGTCATGCCGGTCCTTGAACCGGAGCAGTTCCGGTCCGTACTTCTCATAACGGCCGGTCTCCCGCCACAGATCGGCAGGCTGGACCATGGGCATCAGCAGCTCCTGGGCCCCGGCACGATTCATCTCCTCGCGGACAATCCGCTCCACCTTGCGGATGGCGGCCAGGCCAAAGGGCAGATAGGTGTAAACGCCGGCCGACAGTTTACGAATATAGCCAGCCCGAAGCAGCAACCGGTGGCTGACCACCTCGGCCTCGGCAGGTGTTTCCTTCAATGTCGGGACAAAAGTCTGTGAGTAACGCATTATTCTTTACCTTTTATGACGGTGATATGATCTCTTCTTCTATCTGTTGCAACTCCTGGAGAAAGACCGCAAGCAGCTCTTCCTCTTTTACCTTCCTGTAGAGTTTTCCTTTCTTAAAAATAATCCCTACCCCGTTGCCGCCGGCAACGCCGATATCCGCCTCTTTCGCCTCACCTGGGCCGTTGACCACGCACCCCATGACCGCCACCTTGATTGGTTTCGTCATGGTCTGCACATACCGCTCGACCGCCTCGGCCAGGGTGAACAGATCAATCTGGGTGCGGCCGCAGGTGGGACAGGAGATGAGTTCCGGGCCGCGTTCACGGATCTTCAGCGAACGCAGGAGCTCAAAACCAACCCGAATCTCTTCCACCGGATCCCGGGTCAGGGAAATGCGGAAGGTGTCCCCGATCCCCTGATAGAGCAGGATACCAAGGGCGACACTGGACTTTACAGTACCGGCAATCAGACCGCCAGCCTCAGTGACCCCAAGATGGAGGGGATAGTCTGTTTTCTGGGCAAGGGTTTGATAGCCGCTGACCGTGGTCAGGGTATCGGAGGATTTGATCGAGATCTTGATCTCATAGAACCCCAGATCTTCCAGCAGACGGACGTTACGCAGGGCGCTCTCGATGAGGGCGGTGGGATTTTCCGGGGTGGGATAGCCATGGATCTTGAGAAGATCCTTTTCAATGGAGCCGCTGTTGACCCCCACCCGGATCGGAACCTGATGGAGCTTGGCCGCATCCACGACCCGGGCCAGTTTGGCCGGACCGCCAAGATTGCCGGGATTGATGCGGATGGCCTGGGCCCCATTTTCCATGGCGGCCACAGCCAGACGATGATCAAAATGGATATCGGCGATGAGCGGAATGGAGATCGCCTCGCGAATTTGAGTGAGGGCCGCCGCAGCCGCAAGATCAAGGACGGCCACGCGGATCAGTTCACAGCCCGCCTTCTCGAGTGCATGGATCTGGGCCACAGTGGCGGCGACATCACGGGTGTCGGTATTGGTCATGGATTGCACCGTAATGGGACTACCGCCGCCCACTGACACATTGCCAATCTGTATTTTCCGGGTCTGCCGCCGCAAAATCATGTCCCTGTCCCCTGCTGATTACGGTTTTTCAACAAAAACATTCATGTTATGATTTGGAATCTTTGTAATTTCTCGCGCAGAGACGCTGAGAAGGACAATAAAGCTGTTCTCTGCACCTTTGCGTCTCAGCGCGAGTTCAATCAAGCAAAATCTATTTTGCAGCGGCTCCTAAACTCAACTCCGCGTCCGAGGCCCGCACATACAAAGGTGCTGCGGTGGCAAGCTCAAGATACTGATTTTGCTGCAGCATTTCACCTGCCAGCAGGCCAATGGCACTGGCGCACGGGTAATGCAGCGTTGTGGGGGCACTGGTAAACCATGCGCCCAGGGCCTCCTGCCAGATATCTCCGTAGATCATGACTGCGTCGCCAACAAACAACACGGGCTGCTCAATTTCAGCGGCCAGTCTCTGCGGGGTAACCACCCGAATGGCCCCAATCCGGCGGGGAATCCCGTGCAGATCAGAGCGATAAAAACAGGTATAGACCTCTTTTTTGCGGGCATCAAGTACGGCGCAGATCAATTGCCCGCCAGTACAGTTGAAGGCCAGGGCATCAAGGGTCGAGACTCCCAGCAAGGGCTTGTGAATGGCCGTGGCCAGTCCCTTGATCGTGGCCATGCCGATACGCAGGCCGGTAAAACTCCCAGGGCCAAGACTGACGGCAAGACCGGCAACGGCCTGCCAATCAGTTTCGGTCTCGGCCAGCAACCAGTCAATGACAGTAAGCAGACGCCGGGAGTGGGTGACACTGCTGTTCAAGGAAAGGGAGGCCAGCACCTGCCCGCCTGTCACACTGCCGCGAGTCAAGGCCACTGAACTGCAACTGCTGGCCGTGTCTAAAGACAGGACCAGAGGCAAGTCACCCTTCATTTGGTAAATATCCGGAACAGATCATTATAGAAGACAAAAAGCATGAGCGAGCCGAGCAGGACGATACCAATCTGCTGGGCAACTATCTGCACCCGTTCGGACACTGGTTTGCGCCGCATCCCCTCTATGCTCAGAAACATGAGATGACCGCCATCAAGCACCGGAATAGGCAACAGGTTCAGGATTCCAAGGTTAACACTGAGCAGTCCCATAAAAAAAACCAGGTGAATCCAGCCCGCCGCCATCTGCTGCCCGGCAAGCTGGGCAATGAGAATTGGGCCGCCAAGTTCCGACATCGGAATCACCCGTTGAACGATCTTCATAAAACCCATGACGGTCAGCGAGATATACATCCAGGTCTGGGCGGCTGCCGCCTGAATGGCTGTAACTACCCCCACCTTTTCATACACCACGGCCTCGGCCTTGACCACCCCGATCATATAGCGTTTCTCGGTTACCTCGCCAAAAACATTTTTCACGCTGTCAATGGCCGGGGTTACAGTAACACTGATCTGCTCTGTCCCGCGCTTGATCTGGATGGTAAGCGGATTGCCGCTACTCTCCTTGACACTGCTCAGAACATCAAGCCACCCAGTCACGGGACGCCCA
>JANMTN010000218.1:0-5290 GCA_031390685.1 Desulfobulbaceae bacterium | reverse complement strand
CAACAATCTCGGCCCCGGCCTTGAGCAGAGAGTCGGTTACCTGCTGGTAAATCCCGTTTCTTTTTATGGAGCCGGAGCCATACACCAGCAGCACCTTGGTGCCAAAGGCAACAGTCTCAGGGCCGATGGCGGGGATGGTGCCTTTGCCGAAAAGGATCTTGGTCGGATTATGAAAGACGAAATTCTGCATGCTCTCTGAGAGTTGAAGAAAGGACGGCTCAGCCGACAAACGCCAGGGTAAGTTGGACAAAATCCTCAAGGGTCAGATCCTCAGCCCTGGACGTCGGCGCAATACCGGCCTTGCGAATGGCAGCTTCGGTCAGTTGTTTGATCGTTGCCTTGTCCTCTTCCGCGATCATGGGCAGGAGTTTGCTGCTGCTCAGGGTGTTAAGCAGGGTCTTGCGCCGCTGGCTGAAGGCCCCGCGGACGACACGATGGAGCAGGGCATGATCATACGGCGGGAGGGCCTTGATCCGCTCGGTTTGAGAGTCAAAATCAATCCGTACCACCACCGAGTCTATTTTGGGGCGGGGATGAAATTCCGCCGGTTTCAGGGTCAGCAATTTTGTTATGGTCGCACAGGCGCTGAGCAGAACCGTGGGCACCCCATATTGCTTGGTGCCCGGTTGTGCGGTCAGCCGGTCGGCCACTTCCTTTTGCAGCATGATGGTGGCCCAGGCCATCTTTTCCTGGTTTTCAATCAGTTTAAACAGGAAGGGATTGGAGATGGAGTAGGGCAGATTGGCCATGATCTTGATCGGCCCCTGACACAGTTCGGCCAAGGCGATGAAATCAGCCTTCAACACATCCTGGTGGATCAGGGTGACATTTTCAGGCAGGTCTTCTTCTTCCTGATGTAACCTGATAATGCCGCTGTCGATTTCGAGACCGATAACCTGTCTGGCCGCGCGGGCCAAGGGGTGGGTGAGGGCTCCAAGGCCAACACCCACCTCCAGGATAATGTCATTGTTTGTTATCCGGCCGGCATGGACAATGGCCTCAGCTGTCCCGGTATGAACAAGGAAATTCTGGCCAAACCGCTTTTTGGGGGTCAGATTATGTTTTTCGAGAGATGATTTTGTATTATGAGCTGTGGTCATTTAATTACCATGATGTGGTGTCAGGCCGTTATAATAATATCGTCGTTTGATTGAATATCAGAGACGGCATAAGGTATCGTAATAAAATGAGCAAAAAAATACTGCTTATTCCAATTTGCATTCAAGCCGGCACCTTCGTCGGCTGCACTGCGCGGCTCCTCACCGTACTACCCGTACTGCTTCGTCGCCGCTCGCTTGCCTTCTCGGTGTCAACTTGAATGCTTTTTGGAATTATTTCATAACGGTACCTAATTTAATTTCCGCCCCTGGCGAAACATGTCCGTATATATCTCCGGCATATGATGCTGGCGTAAGACCGTTATCACCTCCTCCACCGGGTACGGGATCCGGTGGAGAGCAACCTCGATATCCTGTCCTGAGAGGGTCAGGGTGGCGCAACTGGCCTCTGGGTTCCCATCAAACATCCTGCCCACACTTCCCGGATTGATGAAGTGAGTTGTCTGAATGTGTTTATGGTAAGGCGAATGGGAATGGCCGGTGACAACGATCTGGCACTTTGACAGCTGGCTGAGCTCCTGGAAACGGGTGTCCGGGGTATCAGCAAAGAGCAGTTCCCTGGGGTGGTCAGGGCTGCCATGGAAGAGACCGACGGTGAAATCTCCAAGCTCCAGTATCTGGGAGTCCTCCAGGGAGAGCAGGTACTGTTTGCTCTTGAGGTTCAAGGCCTGCACAGTTGACCGGTACATGATGCGTTTTTCTTCATCATGGGGTTTTTTAAAGGTCTTGCCCTGAAGCAGGGTTATGACTTTTTGGTCGGTGTTTCCCAGGATGGAATAGGCCTTTCTATCTTGCAGCCACCGCAATGTCTCGTTGGGGAAAGGGGCGTAAACTGTTGAATCTCCACAGTTGCAGATGGCGTCAAAGGGTTTATCGGCAAAGAAGCGGTCAATGGCAATCAGGGCGGGAAGGTTCCCATGTATATCTGACAGAAGAAGGATCCGCATAACAAGTGTCTGGTAGAAGTGGAATTGGCAGGACGTATCTTTAGAAGCTGTTACGAAATAATTATGTATATTTCTTCTTATTTCGTTATGGCTCTTATGCCGTTTTGGTTATTAATGGCACGGTTATTTTGTTCCACCGGCCCGGATGAACGGTTGTAATTCTACACTTGAATGGGAAAACTGGGAACATCTTTATTTTTAACTGGCATATTGGGTGGGATGGATGGTAACTTTATGTATTATGGAGATGTTGTTTGTAAGGGGAAATGTTGGTATCTGTTTTTAATGATTAAATAATGTAAAGAGAAAGAGAATGGAAATCAAAGGATTTAAAACAGCGGCAGTCGCTGCCGGGATCAGATATGCAGACAGGCTGGATCTTGGTCTTATCTTCAGTGAGGTGCCGGCTGTCACCGCCGGGGCCTTTACCACCAATCAGGTGAAGGCGGCTCCCGTGCTGCTTGATGTGGAGCGTCTCAAGCAGGGAAAGGCTCAGGCCATTTTAGTCAATAGTGGTTGTGCCAATGCCTGTACTGGAGAGGCGGGTATGCAGGCCGCCATTACTGCCGGTAATTGTGTTGCCTTGGCCTTGGGTATTGCTGATGAGATGGTGCAGATCTCGTCCACCGGTGTCATTGGTGAACAATTGAACGTAGATGCTATAAAAAAAGCTGTGCCAGGGCTTGTTGCCGGACTGTCTCCAGACAATTTTGAGCAGGTTGCCAAGGCCATTATGACTACTGATACCGTTTCGAAAACGGCATACCGCAGTGTTGTCATCGAAGAACAGGAAATTCATTTTATGGGGATGGCCAAGGGCGCGGGGATGATCATGCCCAATATGGCCACCATGCTCGCCTTTGTGCTGACCGATGCCCAGATCAGTTTTCCGCAACTCCACAGCGCCTTGATCAAGGGCGTTGACCGGACCTTTAACCGGATCACCATCGATGGCGATACCAGCACCAACGATATGGTTCTGGTGATGGCTAATGGCGCCGCCGGCAATCCCTGGATCGATGAAGATACCCCGGGCAACCAGGAAATCTTTCAGGAGACCCTGGCGGATCTGTTAAAGGATCTGGCCTTGCAGATTGTGGCTGACGGCGAGGGCGCCACCAAGTTTATCACCATCCGGGTCTGTGGGGCCAGAGAAGAGCAGGATGGCGAGCAGATTGCCCGGACCGTGGCCAACTCCAACCTGGTGAAAACCGCCTTTTTTGGCGAAGATGCCAACTGGGGCCGCATCATTGCCGCCATGGGACGTTCAGGGGTTCGCATCTATCCGGAACGGGTGGATATCTCCTTTGGTGATGTGGTCATTGTCAAGGATGGGCTGGGGCAGGGAAAAGAGGCCGAAAGGGAAGCAACCGCCATCCTCAAAGAGAAGAATATTGTGGTGACCATAGATTTGAAAGATGGAACAGGATGTTCCGAAGTCTATACCTGTGATTTTTCGATTGATTATGTGAAGATCAATGCAGATTACCGGAGTTAAATGAAAGAAACCGGTAGAACCTATACTCTGCCTGAGCAGATGGACATTACGGTTCTGTTGTCTGGACTTTCTGCAAAATATATTGTTCAGGAAGGCAGCACGTCGGTTTCATCTCTTTGTTATCTGGATACCTTTGACTGGCGCTTATATGACAAGGGCTTCATCTGTCAGCGTCTGGGAGAGAGTGCCTATGTTTTGACTGATTTTACCGGTGAATTCAGGGTTCAGGCCGAAGGGCCCGTTTCCAAAAAACTTTTTCCCCAGGATTTTACCGGTGGCGTCCTGGGCGAGAAGTTGTGTTTTCTGGCAGGGATCCGGGCCCTGCTTCCGCAGGCCGAGATCGCCCGGCAGTTCCAGCCCTTTCAGATTATCAACCGGGATCAGAAAGCAGTTTTTTCTGGTTCTCTTGAGCTGAATCAACTGTTGATGACCGGTGGGGAATCGATAGATCTTGGTGGCGCCCTGCGGATACAGGGGGTTCGTGGCTATGATAAGATCCTGGCACGGATTGCAGATATGGCGCAAAGTCGAGGGGCTGAGTCTGGATATTCAGAAGAGAGGATCTTGCGCCTTGCCCTTGCGGCCAGGGGGAGAAAACCTCTTGAGTACCGTTCTCAATTTTCCATTATCCTGGATCCGACAGAGACCGTTGTCGGGGCTGCGCAAAAGATATTTCTTCAGCTCCTTGAGGGGATGGAGCGTAATACTCCAGGTATTATTGAGGATATTGATTCAGAGTTTCTCCATGACTTTCGGGTGGCCTTGCGCCGGTCCCGCTCTTTGCTCGGCAGCATAAAAAAAATGCTGCCTGCTGCTGATGTGGATCGTTTCCAGCGGGGGCTGCAGAAGATCGGCCTTGTTACCGGGCCTGTTCGTGATCTGGACGTCTATATTCTGAAGAAAGATGTGTATCACTCTCTGTTGCCTGAGGGGCTGCAGGAAGGATTGGTTGATTTTTTTAAAGATCTGGCCCGGCAGCGCGTCAAAGAGCGGCAACGGCTGAAGAAGGCCTTTCACTCCAAGAGTTTTCAACAGTTTTTGATGCAGTGGCGAAGATATGTAGAAGATTCGTTGCTCTCATCTGCTTTGGCAGCCAGCCATAAGCCCTGTAAGAAAGTGGCGATTAAGGCGATTACAAAGCGATTGCAGAGTATTGTGAAGGATGGCGCCCTGATTGGTTTCCAGAGTCCAGATACAGACCTCCATTCTTTACGGATTCAGGCCAAAAAACTCCGATATCTGCTGGAGTTTTACCGGTCTCTGTTTCCTGAACCGGAAATGGACTCTTTAGTAAAATCTCTCAAAAAACTGCAGGACAATCTGGGGAGTTTCAATGATCTTTCCGTGCAGCAGAGGATGCTGGCACAGTATCAGACTGAGTTGGCTGGCGAGGAGCAAAAAAAGGCTGTCCAGGTAGCTGCTGCGCTTGGCGGCTTGATAACCCATTTACACGAAGAGCAGGCAGGCGTTCGTCAGAAGTTTGAACAAACATTTGCGCAGTTTACCAGAGCCGAAAACAGAAATCTGCTTGATTTGCTTTCTTAACGAATTTCAACAAATTATTGCTGAATTGAACGGGGCTTGTCTGCAATGAAAATTATCGCCATCTATTCAAGCAAGGGAGGTGTGGGAAAGACTGCCGCCGCGGTTAATCTGGCGTATGGCAGCGCCCGCAGTGGAAAAAGAACCCTGCTCTGTGATATGGATCCCCAGGGCGCAGCGGGGTA
>JANMTN010000201.1:0-2285 GCA_031390685.1 Desulfobulbaceae bacterium | reverse complement strand
ATTACCCCGGCGGCGATTTCCGTCCTCCAGGTTCATCTGAAAAAAATGGAAAAGAAGAAAGAGGTAACCTTGCCGCCCTCTGTCCCCGGATCGGCGTGACCCCAAGAAAGATCAAGTTGACACGGCCCGAAAAGCAATCGGGGATCAAGAGGCTGATCTCCTGGAATGTCAATGGCCTGCGCGCTGTGGCCAGAAACGGCTTCACCGATATCGTGCGCGATCTGGCCCCTGACATCCTGGCCCTCCAGGAGATCAAGGTCTCCCCGGAACAATTGCCGGACTCGATACGGGAGATGGCCGGGTTTACCAGTTATTTCCATCCTGCCCGCAAGAAGGGCTACTCAGGGGTGGCCATTTACAGCCGGGTGGCGGCAGACAGGGTCTATCATGGCCTTGGCGACCACCGCTTTGATGAGGAAGGACGGGTCCTGACCCTGGAGTTTGGAGATTTTTATTTCGTGAACTGCTATTTCCCTAATGCCCGCCACGACCTGAGCCGACTGGACCTCAAACAGGAATTTAATCACGCGCTGCAGGGATTTGTTGAAGGCCTGGCCCGCAATAAATCGGTGGTGGTCTGCGGTGATTTCAATGTCGCCCATACCGCAAAAGACCTGGCCAACCCGGAAGCCAATGTGCGGAATGCCGGGTTTACACCGGAAGAGCGGCAATGGATGGATTCGTATATCAAGAGTGGATGGGTTGATACCTTCCGACACTACAATCAGGAGCCGGGACACTATTCCTGGTGGAGTTACCGCAGCAACGCCCGCGAGCGGAACATCGGCTGGCGTATTGACTATTTCTTTGTTGATCCCGCCAGCAGAACACGGATAATCGGCGCCGACATCCTGACTGATATCCAGGGTTCAGACCACTGTCCGGTGGCCTTGGACTTCAAGTAATAATAACATCTTCTTCACGGGTAATTTTTTTGATCACACGCGGCTATTTTTTTACCTGCTCTGCCTGCGCCCAAAAACAATCCAGAACAGCACCCCGGTGACGATCATCAGGCTGCTGAGAAGCTGGCCCATGGTCAGCATACCAAAGAGAAAGCCGAGTTGCGGATCCGGTTCCCGTACCGTTTCCACCAGAAACCGGAACGAACCGTAGCAGATAAGAAAAAGGAAGAGCATACTGCCATGGGGCCAGCGGGGATTTCCCTGCCAGGGCCGATACTTCTGCGACCAGAGGATGGAGAAAAGCACAACCCCTTCCAGAAACATCTCATAGAGTTGTGAGGGGTGCCGGGCCAGAGGGCCGCCTTCAGGAAAAATCATCCCCCAGGGGACATCGGTGACCCGGCCATAAAGCTCGCCATTGATAAAATTGCCAAGCCTGCCCAGGCCCAGACCAACGGGCACGGTCACCACATAGATATCCGCAACCTTCCAGTAGTCCAGTTTCGTTTTCCGCGCATAGAGCCAGCCACCGACAAGCACCCCGATACAGGCGCCATGGAACGACATGCCCCCGGTCCAGGTTGCCAGAATCTCCAGTGGGTGGTGGAGGTAATAGGAAAAATTGTAAAAAAGGACATAGCCAAGACGGCCACCGAGAACCACCGAGAGGATGAGCACCAGATTCATATTTTCAAAATACGCCTCCAGCTCCTGATAAGCAAAGAGCCGGATCTGCCGGCGCACCAGGATATAACTGGCCATAAATCCGAGCACATACATAAGACCGTACCAGCGGATATGCAGGGGGCCGATGGAGAGAAGAACCGGATCAATATTAGGGAAGGTCATCATGGCAAGGTTACCTCTTTCTTCTTTTCCATTTTTTTCAGATGAACCTGGAGGACGGAAATCGCCGCCGGGGTAATACCTGAGATCCGTGAAGCCTGACCAAGGGAGGCGGGACGCACCGTGGTCAATTTCTGCACCACCTCATTGGAAAGACCGGCCAGCCCTTTATATTCCATGTCTTGCGGCAGGGCCACCGCCTCCATCTTTTTGAACCTGTCCACCTGTTCCTGCTGGCGCTGGATGTAGCCATGGAACTTGATCTGCAACTGGATCTCATCCCGTACAGATGACCCGGCCAGTTGCAGGACACGCCCCTGGGCCTCCACATCCATGGGCAATCGCGCCAGTTGTTCCAGACCCAGTTCAGGGCGACGCAGGAGTTCGGCAAGCGACATCTTCTGTTTGAGCTCAACGCTCCCCTGGGCCAGCAGGGCCTCATTAATCGCTTTATCCGGCTTTTTCAGGATGGATTCAAGCAGAAGAACAACCTGCTCAATAGCTGTATGTTTCTCCCTGTATCGCTGATACGCG
>JANMTN010000143.1:0-3350 GCA_031390685.1 Desulfobulbaceae bacterium | reverse complement strand
GCCCAGCAGGCGGCCAAGGTAAAGGCGAAGAAGATCATGATCTGTCTCCCTGAAATCATGGGCATACGGGTAAAAGAGGTGGCCGAATGCATGAGTGAAGGGGTCTTGCTTGGTGATTATCGTTTTTTGAAATATAAAAAGAAAGACCCCGCAGAAGAGTCGTACCGAGGTCTTGAGGAGATTCGCCTGTGCGTCAGGGCGAGCACCGATGCCGTGCACAAAGGGATGCGTGCGGGACAGGTTGCGGCCCTGGCAGCCCGGGAGGCAAGAGATATGGCCAATGAACCGGGTAACGGCTGGACTCCTTCCCATTTTGCAGCCCACGGCTGCATGCTTGCCAAAAAATATTCCCTGAAATGTACAATTCTGGACAAAGATGACATGAAACGTCTGGGGATGGGTGGCATCCTGGCCGTGAATCAGGGCTCCATGGAACCGCCGAGGATGGTGATTATTGAATACCGGCCGATTCATAAATCATCGACTGTGCTTATTGTCGGCAAGGGCCTCACCTTTGATTCAGGAGGGGTCAGTCTGAAACCGGCAGCCGGTATGGAAGAGATGAAGTATGATATGTGCGGCGGCGCTGCCGTCATGGCACTGATGCAGGCGGTGGGCGAGGAGCGTCCCGATCTGGGAGTTATTGCCATCGTGCCGGCAACGGATAACATGGCTGGTGGCGCTGCTCTGAAACCGGGGGACATTATCACCCACTATAACGGTTTGACCGCGGAGATCGTTAATACTGATGCCGAGGGGCGGTTGATCCTCGCCGATGCCCTGGCCTATGGTCTGGAGAAATTCAAACCCGATTGTGTAATCGATATTGCCACCTTGACCGGGGCGGTGATTGTCGGCCTTGGGCATCATCACACCGGCCTGCTTGGTAATAATGATGAGCTGGCTGGTCGTCTTCTGGCCGCAGGAGAGCGGAGTGGTGAGCCTCTGTGGCGTCTTCCTCTTGGTAAGGAGTACACAAAACAGATAGAATCACAGGTGGCTGATATTAAAAATACTGGCGGCAAGTCGGCCGGGACCATCACCGCAGCGGCCTATCTGGAAAAATTTGTTGGTGATACCCCTTGGGTCCATCTGGATATTGCCGGCACTGCCTGGGAATTTACGGAAAAATCCTATATCCCCAAAGGGCCGTCAGGCATAGGGGTCAGGACCCTTCTGGAGCTGGTGCGTAAATGGAAAAAATTTGATGAATCAAAACAGTAAGGAGTGAGTCGTTAGTAGGAAAGAGAAAGTTGGAAGTCGTGACTCAATGGCGGTAACAGCTGCAGCTGCTTTTCCATCCTCTCCTTACCACTCACTGCTCACCATTTTTATATAAATGAAATCAGGAGAAAAGATGAAGCGACCAGTAGGAATAACCGTCTATCGGCAGATCATGGATAGCCAGCATATGCACCGGGAGGCAACAGGTGATTTGTCAGGTCTGCTGACAGAACTGATTGTTGCCGGCAAGATCATCTCTGCCGAGGCCAACATGGCAGGACTGGCGGATATCATAGGGATCTCAGGCAAGACCAATATTCAGGGCGAGGAGGTGCAGAAGCTGGATGAATTTGCCAACAATACCATTAAACGCCGAATGGCCAGAAGCGGCTATATCTGCGTCATGGCCTCGGAAGAAGACGACGAGATTATTCCGGTCAAGGAGGGATATGAAGGGAAATATACCCTGGCCTTTGATCCCCTGGATGGCTCGTCCAATATAGATGTCAATGTCAGCATCGGCACCATCTTCTCGATCCATTGCCGTCAGAGCCAGGGCAAGCAGGGAACCTTGCAGGATGTCCTTCAGCCGGGTAACAGCCTGGTTGCCGCCGGATATATTATCTACGGCTCTTCTACCATGATGGTCTATTCCACCGGAGCTGGAGTCCATGGTTTTACCCTGGATCCGAGCGTCGGCGAGTTTTTTCTCTCTCATGAAAATATCCGTATCCCGGAAAAGAGTAAATATTTCTCCGTCAATGAGGGGAATTATCACTATTGGGCCCCTGAGATGCGGGAGTATGTACAGTATCTGAAAGAGATTGACGAGGATTCGGGACGTCCTTACAGCTCGCGTTATATCGGCACGCTGGTTGCGGATTTTCATCGTAATCTGATTACCGGCGGGGTCTTTCTTTATCCCCGTGATTGCCGGAACCCGGACAAACCCAAAGGGAAACTGCGTCTGCTGTACGAGGCATCACCCCTGGCCTTTCTGGTCGAGCAGGCTGGCGGGCGTGCCATCACCGACGAGGGACAGAGGATCCTGGATATCCAGCCTCAGGAGCTTCATGAGCGGGTCTCGCTGATTATTGGCAATAAAAAGGAAGTAGGGGTAGTGGAGCAGTTTCTGGTCAGTAAATAAGGAAAGGTGAACAGGAAAAAAAATATGCAGGTTTGGGAAAAGCGCAAGCTCATCCCAGCCCTGCAGAATATGGACTATTTTCTCTTCACCATTTTTTGTTTCTATTCTTTTTTCCTGTTCGCAATCAGAGAACTGGGCAACCAGCTGAAACCACTTATCAGGGAGACCAGAACGGCCGCCAGATAGGGGATGGACAGGATCAGCAGCACCACGATCCAAACCATAATGTCAACGGCCTCAATCCCTTGTTTCACCGCCACCCCGTAAGCAGAGGCCCATAGGGCCAGCATGATCAGTCCTTCTTCACGGGCCGAGAGCATGGCCTTGTGCAGGGCATGGGCCTGTTCCATCTTCGGGGTTCTGAAAAACGGTTTGCTCTTGGTGAAGATCCCTTGCAGGATGGCCATGGAGATGGTGTGGGAAAGGGACAGGCCGGCCAGGGCCGAGGCCGCTGTCTGGCTGATGGAGGCGCCGACTCTGGTCCGGTAGAGATAAATCATCTTTGCCATCTTAAAGGAAAAAAGCATCAGGGGCATGGATGAGAGGATCACCAGAGGCGGGTCAAATTTGAGCGGAGCCATGATCATGGCGATGGACCAGCCGATGGCGGCCAGGGTGAACAACATGTTCAGACTGTCGGCCATCCACGGCAGCCAGCCGGCAATGAAGTGATACCGCTGTCCGGCGGTCAGTTTGGTGTTGCCACGTCCAAAAAAGAGGATGCCGAAGTGGCGCCGCATGACCTGCACTGCCCCGTAAGCCCAGCGGAAACGCTGTTTCTTGAAGTCAATAAAGGTGTCCGGCATTACTCCCTGGCCGTAACTTTTGGCAATATAGGTGGCCTCATACCCCTTTTCAAAGATCTTCAGTCCCAGTTCCGCGTCTTCGGTGATACACCACTCCGACCAGCCACCCACCTCTTCCAGCGCCGATTTCCGCACCATGGTCATGGTGCCGTGTTGGATAATGGCATTGCGCT
>JANMTN010000133.1:0-2258 GCA_031390685.1 Desulfobulbaceae bacterium | reverse complement strand
CAGTTTCTGATCCCTTAACCGTTCAGCCAGGGACGTCAAAGCAGGCACGATAAAACGGGCGAAAAAGAGCTTGCCCCGCACCCTGCTCAGAAAAGAGAAGGCACCGATGATCTGCAGATTCCGCTGCAGGGCGAGATAGGTATATTCCCGGCGGAACTTCCGGGCATCCACCGGATACAGGGCCATCACCGCATCAAGATACACCTGGATGAGCTCCTCCTGCAGCGAGGATGGCAGGGCGGTATAGGGGTCAATGAGCAGAGAGGCCAGATCATACCCCAGAGGCCCCATCCTTCCTCCCTGAAAATCGATGAAGCAGAGCTGGCCATTCTGGGCCATGATATTTCTTGACTGAAAATCCCGGTGCAGAAAAAAAGCGGCAGGAGCCTGAGAGGCCGCCGTCGCGATCTGCTCGAACTCTTCGGCAATTCCCGGCATCAGCTCCTGCCCCAGCAGTTCCTGCCAGAATGCCCGCAGAAAATAACCGGATTCCCGGCTCAACATCAAGGGGCGGTCATATTCCCTGGTATCCCAGCACCAATCGCGGTCAAACCCGACAGCACCACGAATCTGCATGAAAGCCAGTTGCTGCACGGCCTGAATATACCATGGACGGACGGCATGCAGGTCCATCTCACCTAACTGGTTCCGGCTTTGCTCCACCAGATCATGGAGTTTTACATCCCCCAGATCCTCAAAAAGCAGCAGCCCGGCCTCCGCGTCCCAGCCATATTGCGCCGGGACCCGAACACCATGATCATGAAGATGGACGCCGATCATTCGGGCCGCTCCGGCCTCCATCATATCCTGTTCCGTCCTGTCGGCAGGGGCCACCGCCAGACAAATCGGACCGCCATCCTGACGCCCGACACGCCAGAATCGCCGGCTGGAACCATCGCCTGCCAGACGCCGAACCACAAGGGATATCAAAGGCGCATCGGCCTCCCGCCGGGAAATAAGACCGGAGTCATGAAGCAAGGCAACAAGCGCCAGTACGTTTTCACTTTCATTTTTCTGAGTCATGCGTACAATAGTACCTACTGTCGTCGCCGCCGTAAAGAAAATAAACAGCTGAACGGACAGGACCCAAGACGGCATAAAGAGCCGTAACAAAATGATTTAATGTATTGGCTGTTTCGTAACGGCTCCTAAGAAGATGTGCACGAAGAAAGAAGGCCCTGCATAAACTTACAACAATTCATGAGATCTCCCCCATGCAACCAACCGATATCTTCAGGAACTCCCTCTTCAATAAGCACGAATTCACCATCACCTTTGAACTGGTGCCAGGCCGTGGATCAGGCGGAAAAAGACTGGATAACATCATCAGGTTTGCCGAAGAGGCCAGAAAAGATGGCCGGATCAAGGCCTTATCGATCACTGACAATCCTGGAGGCCATCCCGCGCTTGCCCCCACATCTTTGGGGCTTGACATCAAGTCCCTGGGGATTGAGCCCCTGATCCATTTCTCCCTCAAGGACAAGAACCGGAACATGGCTGAAAGCCAGCTCTTTGAATGCCATCGACATGGCCTTCTCAACCTGCTGGTCCTCAGTGGCGACTACCCCCGTTACGGTTTTCACGGCCAGGCCCTGCCGGTCTTTGACCTGGACTCTCCCCAGCTCCTGACCCTCATTGATCGCCTGCGCCAAACCCTTCCCCTGGAAAAGATGGCCCCTGGAGGTATCATGCCCCTGCCCGCCATGGATTTTCTGGCCGGATGCGTGGTCTCGCCCTTTAAGACTACTGAGGCCGAACAGATCTTCCAATATGCCAAGCTGCTCACCAAGGTCTGTGCCGGCGCCCATTTTGTCATCAGTCAGCTTGGCTTTGACATGAGCAAATACGAGGAACTGCTTTTCTTCTGTCGCCAGAATGCCATCACTCTGCCTCTCCTTGCCAGCGTCTTTATCCCCAGCATCAAGGTTGCCGAGATCATGCGCCAGGGCCAGGTTCCAGGCGTTATCTTCCCAGAATCGCTGTTACGGCTCATGCGAAAAGAGACTGCAAGTCAAGACAAAGGGGAAGAGGCCCGCTTGCTGCGGGGGGCCAGAATGGTGGCCGCGCTCAGACACATGGGCTACGCCGGGGTTCATATTGGCGGCAACAATCTGGATTTCAGTAAGATCGCCTTTCTTCTCGACCAGGCAGAACACCTCACAGAGACAGCCAACCTGCAGGAGCTGCGTCAAGAGGTGGATTTCCCAACCCCAGCCACCTGGTATCTATTGTCCGGCTCAGGACAACAAACTAAGACT
>JANMTN010000122.1:0-3700 GCA_031390685.1 Desulfobulbaceae bacterium | reverse complement strand
CCACCTCTTCCAGCGCCGATTTCCGCACCATGGTCATGGTGCCGTGTTGGATAATGGCATTCCGCTCATTGCGGGTCTGCATCCCGATATAGAAGAAACCCCGATACTCGGCGTAACACATGGCCTTAAACAGGTTGGCCTTGTCATCGTGATAATCCTGAGGAGCCTGGACAATGGCCACCGTCGGACGTGCAAACTGGGGCGTCAGATCGCGCAGCCAGAGAGGAAGCACCCGATAATCACTGTCAATGGCGGCAATTACCACCACGTCCGGTGCAGTCTGGGTCAGGGCGAAATTAAGGGCGCCGGCTTTGAATCCGGGCAGGGGATCCCGATGAAAAAAATGAAAACGGGGAGTTGTTAATGTGCTGTTGAGTGTGGCGCAATGGGCCTCAACTGGTTGCCAGATGGCCGGATCCTTGGTGTTGTTGTCAATGACAATGACTTCATAGCGGGGGTAGTCAAGACGCGCCAGGGCATCGAGGGTCTCGATCATCATCTCCGGCGGCTCGTTGTAGCTAGGGACATGCACCGACACCATGGGCAGCTCTTCATCGGCCAGTTGTATCGAGGTAAATGGCCGCCGCCATTTTTGCAGCCAGATGGCCTCGGCCCATTCATGGGCCTCGGTCAGCAGGACCAGGGCGACACCGATAATCCCGATGATCATGAGAATGCCGACAATCATGGCGGAAATCGTCATATATTGGCGATAATAGGTGTAAATAATCCATACCGCGGCGGTGGCGGCAAAAAAAGCGACGATGGCCAGAAAGCCGCGGCCTCGATGCTGCAAGGTCTTGCTGTCAATGAGCAGCAAGGCGAAGGTGATGATGCCGATGCCAATTGAGATCCCCGCCAGAAAACGCCATTCAGGTATTCCCACAATAGGGGCGGTAAAGGCAAATTTTGGGTAACGATGGACGTCATAAACCCCCCAGTAGGCACCGACTGAGCCCTCGGTTGTTCTTTTCCAGGGTTGATCGAAGGCCTCCATGATATAGTAGACGTATTTTTTCTGTTCCGCCTGGTGCAGAAAACGGCGCAGGAAGGTTGCCTGGTTGGCCGGAGAGGCAACGGCTGATTTAAGGGTGCGGGCATTGCTGGGCCAGCCTACCTCACCAATAATGATCTCCTTGTCAGGAAATTTATTTTTAAGTTTGTTCATGGTGACAACCACATGATCAACGGCCTGATCCAGTTCAACCCCATCCCAGTAAGGAAGAATATGGACGGCGATATAATCAACATGATCAGCCAGTTCCGGATGGGTCAGCCACACATCCCAGGTCTCGGCAGTGCTCACCGGGACCGTCACGGCCTCGCGGACCTGATCCAGATATGTGGAGAGTTGCGCAACCGTGAGTTCACGTCGAAGAAGTGTCTCGTTGCCGACTATCACCCGCACCACGTTCCGGTAGTTTTCCCGAGTCGTTTTGATAAGCTTTTCGATCTCGATTGCATTGGCCTTGGAATCAGTGCTCAGCCAGGCGCCGAGGGTAACATTCAGGTTATATTTCTGGGCCAGGGCTGGAATCTGGATCAGGTCGCCCTCCAGACTATAGGTGCGTATGGCATGGGTGGTGTTTGCCAGTAAGGCCAGATCCGCTTCAATTTCCTCCGCGTTGGGCAGGATATGTTTGATGGGGTCATGGTGTTCCCGCAGGGGAGAAAATGAAAACCCCTGGATCTGGGTCGGCCATGGCGGAGCCTGTTCCGGACGGTTGAGAAGCGTCCAGAACAGGATGGAGATCATGGTGATGGCGACAGCAATGAGAAAATTTGATCTGGTCATATTGAGAGGAAAGCCAAGGCTTTTATTGATTCAGGTTGTTTAGTCTGTAGTGGGGTAGTTAACGACAAGGTAAGTTGTCGCCGTACTTGAAAGAATGAAACTGCATCAATGATTGACAGTTTTTGAAACTCATGCCCTACCAAATATCTGTAGTGATAGACGGTCAATTTTGGCAGTTTATTAGGTGATTTTGATTTTTATAACCTACTTTCTTTTTTGAAAAGATTGAGTAATGGAAATAAAGGGGTGGCCTCATTTTTTTCTATATTTTTTATTGAGTCGCATAATGAGCAAAAACACCACCAAATAGTATATGTTCCGGTGGTTTATGTGCCATACTATCGATCGAACGGTCACCTCGAATCAATAGTTTTCTTCCTTGCCACTCTAAACTGAGTTTGGGAGTACCTTTGAAATAAAGTACAGTGAATGGATAAGCTTTAAAAGGTAGTCTTGTTAATGTGATTCGTCGGTGAAAAGAAGACACCGCACCGCAGTCTACCTCAACCACTTCAGCAAGATATTTTCCGTCTTCTGAGCGCAAATGCTCATAAGTCGATGTTTCACACATGGATTCACGAAGTGCTCCTCCCAACAAAGATTCGCATATAATAAATCCTATTACAATAACACCTATTCCTGAAGTAAAAGCAATAAGCCCAATTATTATTCGATTAAGTCTACTTGCAACTAATTGTTTTCTTTTTGGAAAAACTAGTAGGATCGTTAAAACAATTGATGACAGTGAAATGAATAAGAGTTCAACTTTGAGAATATTTATACAGGTTAAATAATCAAGCAAATTATATAGAGAATTTCTTGCTATTGTTGGCATTGACTGCACATGGAGTTGCAGCAATGAAATTCCTTCTGAAAAAATAATCAAAAAAAACAATGATACTAAAGCATATTTAACATGTTTCATGTAGCAAATTACCGAATATGTACATAGTAGTCTAAAAAACTACAGAAATTCAATATCCTGGGCATAACATCGTAAAGGAAGTTACTTTTGGCAACCGAGTCAGGGGCGGCTCAGTTGTGTTGCTGAGTGGTTAGAATTTTTTGTCGGCGTAGGCCAGCCAGCCACCTGCCGCGACAAGATCCCGGTCAAAGGGATTCATCTGAAAAGAGCAGGTTATGGGGCCCTGGGCTGGGTCGCTGGAACGGGCGGTCATCTCGGTTTTATCGAGATCAACCTCGATGGTGAGTTCGCCCCGCATTTTGAAGAGTTGCTCGATATCAGCCGCTGGCAGCTCGATGGCCAGGATGCCGCAGTTGAACATGTTCTGCCGGAAGATCCGGGCAAAGCCCTCGGCAATGACGATGTTGATATCGTTCACTTCAAAGGCCCAGACCGCATGTTCCCTCGATGAGCCGCAGCCGAAATTGGCGCGGGTGATCACCACTCTTGCCTGCTGCATGGCAGGAGACTGGGAATCAAAGGGTTTGCCATCCAGCAGCAGATCCTCCAGGAGATGGAGTTTGAGAGCGGCCTTGGTGATTTCGGTAAGATACTTGGCCGGGATTATTTCGTCGGTATTTATATCGCTTCGATCCAGCAATATGGCTGGGCCGCCGAAGGTTTTCATGGAGGTTTTCATGGGGTTTCCTCGTATAACAAGTTAAAAGGATTTACGAATTAACCAATCTTTTTTGGTTATTTCTTTGAGTGGCGCCTGGCAGATAACACACAAGGCACCGTTACGAAATAACTTGTCTCGTAATAATCATTTCGTTACGGCTTCTTATGCCGTTCCGGCTATTCAAATGGTTTAAGATATTTATTCAACGGCTCAGAAATTTCCGGGGGTCGGTGATGGTTCCGGTGACGGCCGCCGCCGCAGCAGAGTAAGGGCTCATGAGGTGGACCATGCCGCCCTTGCCCATACGGCCATTGAAGTT
>JANMTN010000067.1:0-7030 GCA_031390685.1 Desulfobulbaceae bacterium | reverse complement strand
TGTTGTTGAAATCGTGGGAGATGCCACCGGCCAGTGTCCCAATAGCCTCCATCTTCTGGGCTTGACTGAGCTGTTCCTCCAACTTTTTCTGGGTAGTGATATCGCGGACACTTTCAATCCCGGCGATAATATTGCCGGCCGCATCTTTCATCGGGCTGGAGGTTACCTCCAGATGGATGACTCCATGTTCACCAGGGGCAGTGGTCTCGCGGCGATGAACCTTGCCATCGGCAAAGGATTGAACGAGGAGACAGCCGTCACATATTGTGGCCCGGTGTTGATATGCCTGGTAGCAGTATTCGCCGGAGTGCACGCCCTGTTTGTCGATATGAACCTTGTTTTGATACAGAACCTTGAAGTCGGTGTCCTGAACAGTGATCCCGTCTGTCAGGGTAGCGAATAACGATTCAAGTTTATTTTTTTCCTCAAGGAGCGCTCGGGTCTGGGCCTGGCGTTCGCTGATGTCGCGCGCCACTGAGACAATAAAATTCCTCTCCCGGCGGGGCACAAAGCTGGCATTGACCTCAACAGGGATGAGGCTGCCGTCTTTGCGAATCTGTTCACCTTCAAAGAAAAGGCTTTGCTCGCGGACCCGGGCCACATGATTGTGCCAGCTCGGCATATTTACGTTATGCTTCGAGATGTCTATGACTCCGAGGGTCAAGAGCTCAGCACTGCTGTAGCCCAGGCTGGAGCAGGCCTTGTCGTTGACGTAGACGAAGGCGCTGGTAGCGGCATCGATTACGAAAATGGCGTCATTGCTCTGGTTGATAAGGTTTTGAAACAGGGAGAGCTCTTCTTTGGCAAGATAGCTTTCGCTGATATCCATGAGCAGGGACTGTTTGGAGATGGTGCCATCATCATTATGGACAGGGGTATTGATGATATCGTACCAGCGCTTATCCTTGGGGCTTTGCAATTGTTGTCTGAGGGTTTTTTGCTCGCGGAAAAATTGGTCATTGTTGCACCAGGACAGACCTCTTCGCAACCATGCAGGATTTTGTGGCAGAGTTCGCCGGTGGTGTCATAACCGGTACGTTGCGTTGAGTTGCTGGATAATCCCTCTGTCCGGATAGCTCATCACCTGTTTCGTTTATAAATCAAGCGTTAACATTGCCGCTTTGCCGGCTTGGTTTTTCGCCCCAGTCCCTATTCAGGGGAAGGGGATGAGGTCATAAAGGCAGTTGCAATAGTCCTTCATTGAGTTTGCAGTCTGGGCAGGGCATCAACCATCTGCTTCTCCTTGCCGTCCTGGGTAAAGAATCCCCAGAAGGCTTCACTGGTGTGATTGCCTGGCAGGGTCGTGGCCATTTCCTGTGGTTTCCAGGGGGCGTCAAAGGCCTCAAAACAGGCCAGAGACTGGTTGGGGGAGGAGGGGAATCGTTTAAGAAGCTCTGACCAGAACAGCGTCTGGCGTTCCGGGAAAAACCCTTGGTCTTTGGGGCCGGACGGCAGGCCCGTCTCCTTGATCAGGAGCGGTTTGTTGTAGGTTGTCTGGAACTTTTGCGCCATTTGGATGACCATGTTCACTCCCTGCCGGGTTGGGGTGTCTGCGGTAAACCATTTCTCAAAGACCGGATGGACATTGGGCATCAGCAGGTCATGGGAGGTGAAAAACTGGCTGTACTCTTTCTCAAAGTAGAGGAAAAAAGGTTCGGAGGTGGTGACGGCCAGGGTTGGGCACTCTTTTTTGATTCGTTGCCTGGCCTTTTGGACGTCCTGCGGCAGGTATCGTTTGGTGTACAGGCCTTCGTTGCCAACAATAATCGCGGCAATCAGGCCGGGGTATTTTTGGGCGGCATGAATGACGTTCTGGATCTCCGTCTCGGATGAGGGATCCCAGATGCCCAGGATGACAGCCCGGTAGGCAAGTTCATGGGCAATTTCAGGGACGGCTTCCAGCCCGCTGGTGGCGGAGTAGGTGATCAACCCGTTAAAGGAAGGCCGCAGGAGTGTCAGATCATTCCTGATCCCGGTTGCGGTGGCAGCTCTTACCTTGCCGCCGGCAATGGCGAAGCTGCGGGGGGTATAGGCGATGAACCGGGTCTGCTGAATGAGATCCGGTAAAGAAGGATTGCCTGCATGCGCCCTTGCCACTGGCCCCAGCCACAAGGTGATGACCATAAGAATCGGGATGATATGGTTCATGAATTTTCCTTTATTGTCCGTTTAGCAAGCTCATTTTGAGCGGATGTCGTCGGGTTGAACCTCGACGACATCCGCTTTATCCACCCCAATGCTGTGCCAACCTGTTTTAAGTACCTTGCTGGTTGCGGCTGTCTCGGCGTCCATCCCCAGAACCTGGGTCAGGATCTCAATGGGTTTGACTCCAGGCAGACCGCTGGTGTAGAGAAGTTCCAGTCTGAGGGTGTTTTCCGTTTCCGCGACGATGGCTGTCACCAGGGGACGAATGTCAAATGCGGTGTTGCTTTTTCCTTTGCGGCTGCGGGTGACGGAGAACTGTCCCCGGCCCAGGAACTCATCGATGCGGGAGATCTCCTCTGGTGACAATGGTCGCGGACAGGTGATGGTAAAGCTGCTTTGCAGGTTCTGGGGCACCTTTCCCGAGTGCAGGGCCATGGATTGCACCGTAATCCCTGGCGGGAGTTCTCTGTTGAGGAGTGAGACGGTGTCTTGTGGTGATTTGAGCGGAGCCGGAAGATCCATGATAAAATATTCGGCCAGACTCTCGGTGCCAACCGGCAGGGCCAGGCCAAAGGAGATCTTCGGTGAGGGATTGAACCCTTGCGAAAAATGGGTGGTGATCCCGGCCCGGCGCAGGGCCCGGAACACCAGTTGCAACAGTTCCAGGTGGCCGAGAAAACAGATGTCGCCGGTGCGGGAGTAGATGACGTTGTATTTAAAGTGGTCCGCTGCGGTTGCTGTCGCGGCTTGAGGCACGGGTTGAGTCGCGGAAGCGGCGGAGGCCTCTGTTGGTATGGCAGGTCTTTTTTCGTCACTGTCTTCTGCCTTCCGGCCATGGACAATGGGCCTGATCTTCTTGAAATCACACAGGCCGCACTGCTGGCAGCCATGATAGCGGCAGTCCGGGGTATAGGCCTCGATGTGGGCCTTTGCCAGTTCATCCCGGAGGAAGGGGGTCTCTATGCCGCTGTGCAGGTGCTGCCAGGGCAGAACCTCGTCCGGCTCGCGTCGGCGCAGGAAGGTGTCGAAAGAAAGACCGCACTCTTCGCCTGCTGCCCGCCAGATGTTCAGATTAAAATGGTCAGACCAGGCATCGAGCCTCGCCCCGCCCTTCCAGGCAACTTCAAGGAGTCGGGCCAGCCTGCGGTCACCCCGGGAAAAGACCCCTTCCAGAAAACTCTGTTCCGGGTCATGCCATTTAAGATTGATGCCGGTGCGGGGCAGGGCAGCCTTGATCCGTCTGATTTTCTCACGGCTTTCATCGATGCTGATCTGGCGCTCCCACTGGAAGGGGGTGTGCGGTTTGGGCACAAAGGTGCCAACGCTGACATTGATCTGGCGGCGTCCGCGTCCGTCTTTATCGCCCTCTTTTTTGGCCTTCAAGGCCAACTCCACAATGGCATCGATATCTTCGTCGGTCTCGGTCGGCAGGCCGATCATGAAATAGAACTTCATGACCTTCCAGCCTAAGGCGAAGGCGTCCCGGCAGGTCGTCAGCAGATCCTCCTCGGTGATGCCTTTGTTGATGACCCGGCGCAACCGCTCGCTGCCGGCCTCGGGCGCCAGGGTAAATCCGGTCTTACGCACCCGTTTGATCTGGTCCATGACCGACTGGGTCAGGGTGCCCACGCGCATGGAGGGCATGGAGACCGAGACATAGTCACTGGCAAAATTGTCCATTAGTTGCTTTATGAGCTGCTCAATACAGGAATAATCACCGGTGGACAGCGACAGGAGCGCCAGTTCGTCAAATCCACTGTCGCCAAGACCGCAGCGGGCAATGTCCAGGATCTGTTCCGGGCTGCGCTCCCTGACCGGGCGGTAAATGATCCCGGCCTGACAGAAGCGGCAGCCCCTGGTGCAGCCTCTGGCAATCTCCACCCCCAGACGATCATGGACGATCTTGGCGTTGGGCACCAGCGGTCGTTTCAGGTGCTCGGTCAGGGAAAGATCAGCCACAATTCGGCGTTGAACATGGGGGGTGTCGCTGTGGAGGGCCTGGATCTCACGGATTGTACCCTCATCCGTATACAGGGGTTGGAAAAAAGAGGGGATATAGAGACCCTGGATGGTGGCCAGTTGCGACAGCAGTTCTGGCCTTGAGAGCTTGTTCTTCTTGGCCTGGCCCACCATGGTGGTGATCTCCACCAGTGCCTCTTCGCCGTCGCCGAGCAGGATGGCATCAAAGAAATCGGCAACCGGTTCCGGGTTCATAGAGCAGGAACCGCCGCCCAGGACCAGTGGGAAGGATTCATCACGGTCTTTGGCCCACAGGGGAATTCTGGCAAGACTGAGGATGGTGACAATATTGCTGTAGCACAGTTCATAGGGCAGGGTGATGCCCAGGATGTCAAAGTCGGCCAGGGCATGGTCTGATTCCAGCGAGGTCAGGGGGGATTGTCTCTCCTGTAATAATCTCTCCATGTCCCGGTCCGGGCAATAACTCCGTTCCGCCAGCACCTGATCCTGGCCGTTGAGAATGTGGTAGAGGATCTGCAATCCTTGATGGGACATGCCGATTTCATAGAGGTCGGGGAATATGAGGGCGCAGTGGACCTGAGTCTGATCCCAGTCCTTGACAATTGCATTGTGTTCATGGCCCAGATAGCGTCCTGGTTTGGTGACAAAAGGGAGCAGTTTGTTTCTTGCGATTTTAGCTTGCATGGGAGGTCTTCAGGAACGTGTTAAGGGAGATTGTTGACCAGTTATTGTTCGTCGGCCGTGGTTGTAATTCATCTGCAGATGTACTGGAAATAAGTTGACTTTACAAGGGCGGATAATGTATTCAAGGTAAAGACGCATTTGTTTGAATAAAAATAATATGTTATCTTGTGCGAGGGTTGCTTCTATGAAAAATAAAGTTCTTGTGAAAAATTCCCTGTTTCCGCCGCTTTTCAGGAATCAACTCGGGGCTTTCCGGCCGGTTCCAGGCCGGTTTTCAGGGCAACGGGCTAGGCGACAAACTGTCCCTCTTTTGGTTGTGTTCGTTGTTCTTTTTTTTTCGTTATCGGTGTCGTTGTTGCGCGCCGAAGAGACGGGTGGATTGCTTGAAAGTATTACCTTTGACCGGGTAAGCACCATCCGGGAAACGGTCACCTTTAAACTGAATGGCCCCCATATTCCTAAGATGTTTGCCATGAAAGGAAAAGTGCCCAAGGTTGTTTTTGATTTTGACAATACCCGGCAATCCACATCGGTCAAGGCCGTGATGAAAAGCAGGGGAAATCTGATTTCGACAATCAGAACCGCAGTACATACCGATCCCCAGCTTAAGACCAGGGTGGTTTTTGATCTGGTTCCTGCCGGTGATTATGATTTTGCCATGGATTTTAAGAAAAAAGATAATATTCTGGTCATTACCATTTTTCGTACCCAGCAGAAAAAGGAGACGCAGCAACAGGAACAGTCAGGCAGGAAAACGAAAAAAACTGATGGTGTTTCTGCAAAAAGCACGCCTCCTCTTGAGGCGGTGAAGAAAGAAGCGGTCCCTGTACCGCCGGTGAAAGAGAAAAAGGTTGAGCAACAGCCGGCTTTGCCGCCTGCTGTTGCCGTAAAAAAGCCATCGGTTTCGTCGTCACAACTGGTGATTGATAAAATTTCTTTCGAGAAAGGCCCGGATAAAGAGGAGAAGGTGCTGTTTCAATTGACCAATTTTCATCCCCCTGTGATTTTTGGGGTTGAAGAGGGGACCCCCAGTATCGTCTGTGATTTTATGGATGCAGGCGTCGGGGACAAGGTGCCTGAGGTCATTTCTGCACAGGGTGAATTTGTCAAGCAGGTTCGGGTGGAAAAAGATGTGAAATCTCACAAGATACGAGTGGTTATTGAGCTCGTGCCAAACCGGCATTATGATCTGCGGCAGGTGTTTTTCAAAGAGGAAAATTTGTATGTTCTTTTTGTGAAATTCCAAGACAGCACCCAGGCTGGGAGTAGTGGTAATATATTGTAATTGTTCGTATTGGCAGGCTGAAGGCTGAAGATTTTTAGGGGCAAATAATGCGTGATCATATAAAATACCGAAATTATTGATACGCATCACTCTTCTCTAAATATCTAAGAAATTACATGAAGGAATGTCGCGTTAAGATTGGCGTTGAGATCGTATGCTCCCGTTAAAAGAAGATATCCTGCAGATCATTTATGAAGCATTTGCCGAGTGGTCGGCGGGGTTTTCCTTTGCCTGTACAAGAGGCTGTGCGGCCTGCTGTACCCAGAATGTGACCATGACTGCCGTTGAAGGAGAGGTCGTCCATCGCCTGATACGAGAGAATGATCGCGAGGGATGGCTTGCCGGAAAATTGCAGGCAAAAGGGAAAACCGAGCGGCCGCGCATGACCACCAATGATTTTGCCGGCGCCTGTCTTGGCAAGGGCGAGGATGTCCAGTCTGAACAGAGTGGAAATATGTCTCCCTGTCCTTTCCTGGAGCATGGCTGCTGTCAGATCTATGAGGTCAGACCATTTTCCTGTCGTTGTTTCGCCTCCAAACAGAGGTGCCTTGCCGGGACTTCCGCCCTTCTGCCCGAATACTACCTTTCAGCATCCACGGCTGTTATGCAGATCATCGAGCATTTGGGGCAGGGAGAGTACTGGGGCAACATGCTTGACGTCCTCTCAGCCCTTTGTGATCTGCCGGAAAACAGGAACTACGCAACGCTGCTTCCACCTTCTTTTGCGGATCAGTCCCGGATCCAGGTGATTAAGGGGCAATCTTTTCCATCTCATCATCAAGCAGCAAAAAACCGGGCAAAGGTTTCGCCTTAATCACCTGGAGCCGGGACTGAGCCGCAAAAGAAGGTGGAAGCAGCGTTGCGTAGTTCCTGTTTTCCGGCAGATCACAAAGGGCTGAGAGAACGTCAAGCATGTTGCCCCAGTACTCTCCCTGC